>JAICJJ010000150.1 GCA_025928535.1 Thermomicrobiales bacterium | reverse complement strand
GATCAGGTTGTCGCAGGCGAGGCCATATTTTCCGTTAAGCCAACCGATGCCGCCGCCGAGGGTCAGGCCGGCGATCCCGGTCATCGAGACCGTGCCGAGCGGCGTGGCGAGGCCGACCGCTTGCGTCGCGCGGTCGAGGTCCGCCAACAATAGTCCTGGCTGCGCTGTCGCCGTTCGCCCTTCCAGATCCACGGAGATGCCCCGCAATGGCGACAAATCGATCATCAAGCCGCCGTCACAGACGGAATTGCCGGCGACGCTGTGGCCGCCGCCTTTGACGGCGAGCGTCAATTCGCGCTCGCCGGCGAAGAGGACGGCGCGCCGAATGTCGTCGCTGTTCATGGGGCGGACGATCAGCGCCGGGCGGCGGTCGATCATGGCGTTGAAGACGCGGCGAGCGTCCTCGTAGCCAGGATCGCGCGGACTGAGGAGATCGCCGCTCAGCCTCGCGCGAAAGGATCGCACCGCCGCTTCATCGAGAGTAGAGCCAGGACGGAGTCCGGATGTCGTCGTCATCCCGCAGCCCCTTTCGACCAGAGAACGTGTCCAGCGGCATCCGCGGCCGGTTGCGCCGGAGCCATGGTCCCGGGTCCCGCGTCGCTGGCCGGAGCCAGTTGGATGCCGAATCGGCCGCTCGGCCGCGATCCGATCATGCCGGCGGCGCGGCGCCAGCGCATCGTGGAAATGGCGGAGGGGATTGCGGAAATTGCGTCAATGGCGGGACGGCGGCGTCTCCGCAAGACTCGCCGTTCGTTGACGAGGTCGCGTCACGCCAATCCTCGGCGCACGGCCAAGGCGACGGCCTCGGTCCGCGCGTTGACGCCGAGTTTGGCGAACAGGTTGGCGACGTGCGTTTGCACGGTGCGCGCGCCGATGGAAAGGGCCGCGGCGATCTCCTTGTCCGACAAACCCTGAACCAGGAGGCGCAAGACGTCGCGCTCGCGGGGCGTCAGCCCGAGCGCGGCGGCCACGTCCATCGGCGGCTGTGGCGGGTCGGCGGCGCGGGCGATCGCCATGGCGGCGTCGACCGCTTCGGCCAGCGTCAGCGCATGGCCCGCTTCCCAGGCTGCGCCAAATGCCTGATCGCCGAGCCGAGCGCGAAGTTCGGCGCTGATGTCCTCGGTGTGCGCGGCGAGGGCGCTGCGCCGGATGCCGCAGCCCGCTTCCGCGGCCGCGACCGCGCCCAGCAAGCGTGCGCCGCGCTCCGGTTGGCCGGTCGCCATGGCGAGGCCGGCGACGCTGCCGACCATGCCCATCACGATCCGTCCGTCGCTCGCCTGCTCCGCTGCCGCCAACCCCTCGGCGAACAGGCGACCCGCCAATCCGAATTCTCCGCGCAGCAGCGCCGCATGCGCCCGATACGCCAATGTCTCGGCGAAACTCCAGGAGTAACCGCAGGCTCGATGGATCGCGATCGCATCATCGAGCAACGGCACGGCGTCGGCGACCTCGCCGCTCAGCAGCAAGTTATCGCCCATTTCGCCCAGCACGGTGGCGGTCCAAAGCGGCAACGCGGCTTCCCGCATCAGGGCGAGCGCCATCGAATAGGCGTCGGCGGCCCGCGTCCGGTCGCCGAAGTCGCCCCAGGCGAAGCCGACGCGAAAATATGCTTGGCCGAGCGCGATCGGGTCGCCAAGGTTTTGGGCGAGCGACAGCGCTTCCTCCGCATAGGCGATCGACGCTGGCCCGTCGGCGATGTCGAAGGCCATGTAGGCGCCGAGACCGAGCGCTTGCTCGCGGACCGCGTTTGGCATGTCTCTGGCCTGCAGCCCCGACTCGAGCCAGCGCAAAACCTCGGCCTGATAAGGTCGGGCGAACCAGTATTCGTCGACTGACGTCAGGAGCCGGAGCCGGTTAGGCGCGTCGCCGGTGGCGTCGAGCCAAGCGAGCGCGACGCGCACGTTGTCCAATTCGGCGTCCAGACGCGCGAACAGCGCCGCCTGATCTCGCCCCGCCCGAAGATCGCGGCCACAAGCCGCCGCCCATTCGAGCAGCCAGGCCGCGTGCCGCTCCCGGATGACGGCATCTTCGCCCCCTGCCGCGAGTTGCTCCAGGGCAAATTCGCGCACGGTCTCCAACATCGCAAAGCGCGGATCGCTGAACGGACCTTCGACCAGCCGCAACAGGCTCTTGTCGATCAGCGAGGCGACCGCGTCGAGCGCGTCCAGCCCAACATCGGCCCGGCCGCCGGCCACGGCCGCCGCGGCGGCCAGCGTGAAGCCGCCGGAAAAGACCGCGAGCCGCCGAAAAAAGGCTTGCTCGTCCACCGTCAGCAGGTCGTAACTCCAGGCGATCGTCGCTCGCATCGTCTGCTGGCGCGCGGGCAAATCGCGGTCGCCTCCCGTCAGCAACGACAATCGCGCCGCCATTCTGGCGAGGAGCGCGGCCGGAGGAAGCGCCTTGATCCGGGCCGCGGCCAGTTCGATCGCCAGCGGCAGGCCATCCAGCCGCTGGCAGATTTCGGCGATGGCGACGGCGTTGGCGGGCGTCAGGGCGAATCCGGGCTGGACCGACTCGGCGCGGGCGACGAAGAGTTGGACCGCCGGCGCCGCGTCGAGTTGGGCAATATCGCGCAGAGCAGGCGGCGCGGCGAGCCGGAGCGGCGCGACTGGGAATTCGCGTTCCCCGGAAATGCGCAGACGGACGCGGCTGGTGACCAGGATCGTCAATCCGGGGCAGTTGGCCAACAAGTCGGCGACGACCAACGCGGCCTCGACCACCTGTTCGAAATTGTCGAGCACGAGGAGAAACCGCTCATCGCGCAAGATGGCGCGGAGCCGGGTCGCCAGCGGCTCTTCGCCGGCTTCGTGCACGCCGAGCGCTGCGATGACGGCCGCGGGCACGAGGGTCGGATCGGCGATGGACGCCAACGGGACATAAGCGATGCCATCGGCGAATTGGTCCTGAACCGCCGCGGCCGCGCTCAAGGCGAGGCGGGTCTTGCCGACCCCGCCCGGTCCGGTCACGGTGAGCAACGGGACATCGTCTCGCACGAGCAACGCGCCCAAGGCGACGCGTTCTCCGTCCCGCCCGATCAGGGAGGCGCGCGGCCGGGGAAGGGATGAGCGGCGGTGGGCGAAACGTGGCGCGGCCAAGGTCGCTCCGACTGTTCACCTGACGGCATATCGACGATGATACTGTTTCCCTCGCTCGCCGCCCGAGTGTTTCGAGCCGAGCCGACACGACGAGATGGTCCCGGTACGATCGGGATTTCAACCCATCATGTCCGAATTCGACTCCCGGCCGAGCGGGCAGGGCGAGCGTCAGGAGCGAGGCGGGTGGGTTCGTTCCGGCGGCGGCATCTGGCGCGGCCGCTCGATCGCTTCCATAGATGCAGCCGAGGTCGCGCGCGGTGTCGAAATAGGCGTAGGCGCCGTCGCCATCCTGGCCGAAGCCGCGCCCGCTCTGGAGCAAGGCGTAACCCCGCGCGGCCATCGCCGCGATCGCCTCATCGATGTCGGAAACGTAGTAGCCGAGGTGGTGCAGCCCTTCGCCGTGGGCGGCGAGATGCTCGTCGTAGATGCTCGGCCCCTCAACCGATTCGATCAGTTCGTACATCGTGTCGCCGACGAAGGCGAGGGCGAGCTTCATCACGTAGGGTCGGCGTTCCCCGCGAAACGTCATTTCCGACAGGCGGTGCGGTCCATAGGTGAAGACGTCCCACGGCCCGATGCCATGCTGCGTCCAGTACCGCTCCATCGCGGCGTCGAGATCGCGGACGACGACGGCGACCTGATCGATCGAGGCGACGCCAGTCGGAGAAGCGGCCATCGGCACTCCTTTCAAGGACGGCAACGATCGCCTCAGTATGGATTACCGACGCGACGGCGGCGCGTCCATCACGGCCGGCGTCGCCCGGCATCGGGCTGGCGCCCGCCGCGCCCCCGCGCCGCTCCGGGTACACTGCCCGCCTGACCACTCCGTGGGCGTCGATGACGCCGACGCCGATCATGCCAGCGATCTGGTTGCTCCGCGCCGATTCCCCAAGGCGACGCCGAATCGTGCTTCAGCAGGAAGCAGCGAGCGGGAGGCCCGCGCGGCGACGGACGCGCGAAAGGAGTTGACGATGGCCGAGACGATGCTGGCGGTCCGCACCTATGGGCCGCGCGACTACCGGGTGGAAGAAATCGCCGTGCCGCAGCCCGGGCCGGGCGAATTGCTGATCGAGGTCGAAGCCTGCGGCATCTGCGCGTCGGACATGAAATGCTATCTCGGCGGCGAACTGTTCTGGGGGAGAGACGGCTCGGGCGGCTACGTCGAAGGACCGTGCACGGCCGGCCATGAATACGCCGGGCGGGTCGTCGCGATGGGCGACGGCGCGGCGGAGCGGCATGGCGTGCAACTGGGAGACCGGGTCATCGCCGAGCAGATCGTGCCGTGCGGCGAATGCCGTTTTTGCCGCAACGGCCAATATTGGATGTGCCAGGTCCACAACATCTTCGGCTTCAAGAAGCAATTCAACGGCGGCATGGCCCGCTTTTGCCGCTATCCCGAAAAATCGCTCGTCCACAAGGTCCCCGATTCGCTCTCGAACGGCGAAGCGGCCTACATCGAACCGACGGCGTGCGCCTGGCACGCGGTGGACCGAGGCGAAATCAAGCCTGGCGACACGGTCGTCATTTGCGGCGTCGGCAACATCGGGCTCTGCATGCTCCAGATCGCCAAATTGAGCCAGCCGGGGCAGGTGATCGCGCTCGACGCCAAGGCGTATCGGCTCGACCTGGCGAGACAGTTCGGCGCCGACGTCGCCATCGACGTGACGCAGGAAGACGCGGTCGCCCGGGTGCGGAGCCTGACCGACGGCTACGGCTGCGACGTCTACATCGAAGCGAGCGGCAATCCAGCCGGCATCGCCCAGGGCTTGCAGATGATTCGCAAACTCGGCACGTTCGTCGAATTCAGCGTCTTCAACGAACCGGCCACGGTCAACTGGACGATCGTCGGCGACACCAAGGAATTGAACATCCACGGTAGCCATCTCGGCCCGTATTGCTACCCGAAGACGATCGAAGCGATCGCCGACGGCCGGGTCGACGTCAAGCCGCTGGTCGCCGACAGTTATCCGGTGACCGATTTCCAGCGGGCGATGGAAGCGTCGCTCAGCGGCGGCGTCCTCAAGAATCTGATCGTGCCGGTCTGACGCACGCCGCGCATCAGCCATGACGGCGTCTTTGGGACGACGGCCGCCGCGCGCCACTCGGCGGACGCGGCGACCATCGGTCTTCGGATCACTCGGCGCCGTCGCGGGCCGCCCGGGCGATCACCGCCTGCCCGACGCGGCGGCCCAACGCCACCCCGGTTTCGCAGGCGCTGCGGAAATGAATCCCCGCCCACATCCGGGAGGCGGCGTTTTCGGTCGCCCGGCTCTGGAAAAAGCGCGCGTCGGCCGGGAAGAGAGAGGCCAGGACTTCGGCCGTGCCGCCGAGGGCGGCGGCATGGCCTGAGGGATAGTCCGGAATGGGATAGGTCGGCAAGATGGTCGTGATCGACGGGTCGAACTGATTCGGCCGCGCCGTCCAGTAGTGGAACTTCGCCTCCCAGCACGCCACCGAGGCGTCGTAACTGGCGATGCTGACGAGGGCGTAGGCGCGGGCGGCGCGCGGCGGGTTGGCGTCGAGCCGGTATTCGAACAGTTTTTGCGCCAGTTCCGGCCCCCACACGTAATGGAGCACCGGCGCGTAATAGAAGACGACCTGGTTGCTGGAGAAGGGGATCGTGTCGGGCGCCGGCCGCCCGGCCGGGTCTTGCGGCCAGAAGAAGAGTTCGGTGAAGGGATGGGCGTCGCGCGGGTAATGTTTGATTTCGGCGATTTCGGCGGCGCGCTCCGGCGAATCGGGGGCCGGAGGTGGTCCGGGGCGGAACTGGCTGCCCGACGAAAGCACCCAGGTTTTCCACGTTCCGAGCATCGGATAGACCGGGTCGCCCGGCGGGTTGGAGGCCGGCAATTTGGGCGACCAGAGCCCCGGGCCGGTCGGGATCGAAGCCGGATCGAATCTGGCGTCCGAGCCGTCGGTCTTGGCCCAGGCGACGACGCGGGCGGCGACCTGCTGGCCGAGATCGAGCCCGGCCGCCAGGTCGGACGGATAGGCCACGCCGGCTTCGACGCGGGATTGGGCCGCCTCTGTCGCCGCCTGGACGAACGACGACGCGTCCTTGGGGAAGAGGTAGGCCAGCACGCCGGCGGCGGCGCCGGCCGTCGCGGCGTGGACCGATGGATAGGACGGGCTGGCCGGGGTCGGGATCGCGGTCGAAAGCGACGGGTCGGCCGTGGCGGGGCGCGGCCGGTTGTACGCGTATTTGGCGTCCCAGGCGGCGATGGTCGCGTCGTAGATGGCGACGTTGAGGAGCGCCATCGTCCGGTAGGCGTCGCCCGGTCCGTAGCCGGCCGCCAGCGTCTGCTGCATGGCGCGTTCGTTCCAGCGGTAGCCGGGCGCGCCGGCATCCCAATAGGCGACGCGCGCGAGCGGGGCCGCGTCGGTCGCCGCCGCGCTTGATTCGGCCGCGGCCGGCGGCGCCGGCGGGCGGAGTTCGGCGCCGGACGCCAGCACCCAGGTTTTCCAGGAACCGGCGGTCGGCTCGATCATGCCTGATCCGGCGCTGGTGGAGGCGTCGGCATGGGCGTGCGCCGTGCTGCCAAAGGCGGCGGCGATCCCGACGGCGCCGACGCCTTTGAGCGCCGTCCGGCGTGTCAGCAGGTTCGCGCGACCCTCGTGGCGATTGGCGGACATGCTCTGCTCCTCTCGTCTGCCACCTGCAAGAGCGCGCCGACGCGCCGTCGATCGCGCCTAGGCAGGCGATCACGGGACCAAGACGGGTCGGATGGGCGATAATGCGTAACCGAACCGGGACTCATCATCTTCGTACGGCGTGGCAGAAGCGTTCCAGGGAGCGTTCCATGGCCCGGTTGAGCGTGGCGGTGCTCGGCCCGCCGGAAGTCCGGCATGGCGAACGCCGCATCGCGTTC
>JAICJJ010000143.1 GCA_025928535.1 Thermomicrobiales bacterium | reverse complement strand
GCGGATCGGCTTGTCCGGGTCGAAGAAGCCGCAGCCACGGAAGATGCGGCCGTACCAGCCGTCCATGCTGTAGCCAGGGATCGCGAGCGCGCCGTCGTTGAGCGACACGTTGTCGTCGTAAAGCGCGGCCAGGTCGAAATCGGTGACCGCGCCCATGCCTTCGCAGCGCGGACACATGCCGCCGAGCCGATTGAACGTCGCCTTTTCCGTCTTCGTCTTGCCGGCGCCGCGCTCGACCGTGATCGCGCCGCTGGCTTTCACCGAGGGAACGTTGAACGAGTACGCGTTGGGCGGACCGATGTGCGGCTGCCCGAGCCGGCTGAAGACGATCCGCAGCATCGCGTTGGCGTCGGTGGCGGTGCCGACGGTGGAGCGGGGATTGGCGCCGATCCGTTCCTGGTCGACGATGATCGCGGTCGTCAGTCCATCCAGCAAATCGACCTCCGGCCGCGCCAGCGTCGGCATGAAGCCCTGCACGAAGGCGCTGTACGTTTCGTTGATCAGCCGCTGCGACTCCGCGGCGATCGTGCCGAACACCAGCGAACTCTTGCCCGAGCCGGAGACGCCGGTGAACACCGTCAGCCGGCGCTTCGGGATCTCGACGCTGATGTCCTTGAGGTTGTTCCCGCGCGCTCCGTACACGCGGATCAGATCGTGGCGGTCGGCGACATGCGGCGCCAGCGACCGCGCGTCCGTCCTCGCGGCAATGCTCATCGTGTCTCCTTTTGTACGTCCGAGGTTCCTTTCGTGGTCCCGGTCGGCGTCGCCTGGCGTGATCGCCCGCCAGCGCCGGCGCCGCGTCCGATGCGGTCTGCTCGGTCCATGCAAACAGCAGAACAAGCGTACTATACGTACATCTTTCAAAGACCCGCGATCACGGTTGTTCAGATCTTCGCCACGCGGGCCGATGACGACCTGAACCTTACCGCGTCGAATCAACCGATCATCGCTCTCGCCCGACGCTGATCGTTCGTGCCGCTGGTTCGGCGCCCGTTCCGGAGGCCGGAACCGGTTGGAAATGCCGGGCGCCCGCTGACGATATACTTCGATCAGCGTGATCGCCCGGCGAAGTTCCGTTCGGCGGGCTCGCTTGCCGAATTCGGCCGTGAGGTGATTCCCAGCATGTTTCGCTGCAAGGTGTGCGGCTGGATCCATGAAGGTCCGACGCCGCCCAATGAATGCCCCTCGTGCGGGGCGACCGCCGACCGCTTTCGGCCGATGGATCTGGCCGAGGTCAACGCCGTCACCGGCGATCTGGCGTCGTATGGCGTGGCCGGGCAGGGCTACGAAGACATCGAGATTGAGACCGGCCGCCGCATTCGCCTGCTCGCTTTCGTCGACGCCTCGTTCTACACGCCGTTCATGATCCGGGCGGGCAAGCGCTATCCGATCTACACCGGCGATCCGCAGTGGTTTTCCGACAACATCCCCTGCATGACCGCCTGCCCGTCGCACACGGACATTTCCCGCTACATCGCCCTCATCGCCGACGGCCGCTACGCCGATTCGTTCGAACTCAACCGCGAGCACAACGTCTTTCCCGGCTGTCTCGGCCGCATGTGCGCCCGCCCCTGCGAAGACGCCTGCCGCCGGAAAGAGATCGACGCCCCGATCGGCATCTGCTACCTCAAGCGGGTCGCCTCCGACTACCGTGGCGAAACCGTCCGCGAAACCCCGCCGCCGTGGAACGGCCTGACCGCCGCAATCATCGGCGCCGGAGCGAACGGCCTGACGACCGCTCGCCAACTCGCCCGCAAGGGGTACAAGGTCACCGTGTTCGAACGCTACCCGGTGCCGGGCGGCGTGATGTGGGTCGGCGTGCCGGAATGGCGCCTCCCGCGCGACGTCATCCTCGACGAAGTCGAGATGATCACCGACCTCGGCATCGAAATCCGCTACAACACCGAGGTTGGCCGCGACGTCAGTCTGGCGGACCTGTCGGAAAACTACGATGTCGTCGTCATCTCCGCCGGCTGCCAGATCGCCCAGGAACTCGGCGCGCCGGGCGAGCATCTCGACGGCGTCGTCTCCGGCTTGAAGTTTCTGGAAGACGTCGCACTCGGTCAGGACAACGTCTGGGTCGGCAAGCGGGTCGTCACGGTCGGCGGCGGCTTCACCTCGATGGACTGCGTCCGCACCGTCTTGCGGATGGGCGCCGAGCAATCGGTGATGACCTACCGTCGCTCGATCAAGGAAATCCCGGTCGACGAAATCGAACTCGAAGAAGCCGAGATGGAAGGCGTGGAGATCATGTACATGGTCTCCCCGACCCGCGTCGTCGGCGACGACAACGGCAAGGTCGTCGGCATCGAATTGATCCGCAACGAACTCGGCGCGCCCGACGCCAAAGGGCGCCGGCGGCCGGAACCGGTCAAGGGCTCGGAATTCGTCGTCGATTGCGACATGGTGCTCGTCGCCATCGGCCAGCGGCAAGACAACCGCCTCCTCGGCGATCTTCCGGTCAAGACCGACCGCCGCGGCGTCCCCTTGCTCAACCAGAATCTCAAGACCGAATTGCCCAATGTCTGGGCGGCCGGCGACTACGTCATCAACCCGACCAACTTCATTTCGTCGATCGGCGAAGGCAAGCGCGTCGCCGACATGATCGATCAGGAAGTGCGCGGGACGCTCCCGAAGATGAAAGAGATGGAGCTGACCCGCGTCCCGACCGAATATGTCGCCACGCCGAACGCGCTCGTCTCCGAAGGGATCGCCGACTGGAGCCTGACGGCCATGAGCCGTCGGCTCGTCTGGGGCGACGACTACGCCGGCGTGGGACGGCAGATGATGCCGAGTCTCCCGCTGGCGACGCGCGGCATCGGCAGCCACGACACGACGCTCGAAGTCGAAATCGGCTACACCAAGCCGATCGGCTTCGAAGAAGCCAAGCGTTGCCTGCAATGCCAACTGAACATCTTCATCGACGGCAACCGCTGCATCCTCTGCAACAACTGCGCCGATGTCTGCCCGCACCGCTGCATCGAGATGATCTCGCTCGAGCGCATCTACTCGATCGACAACGATGTCGAACTCGCCGAGATGGCGCGCGGGGAACTCGGACCGAACGCGGCGGCGATGGTGATCGACGAGCGCGCCTGCATCCGCTGCGGCCTCTGCGTCGACTGGTGCCCGACCGAGTGTCTGACCATGGACCATTTCCGGCTGACGCCGCCGGAGACGCGTGAAAGCGTCGAACTGGCGATCGTGGCCGACTGAGCCGAAGTTCGCGAACGCGTCCGGCGGCGAGAGAACGACCGCTCGCCGCCGGCGCGTTGCATCCGGGCGGCGGCGGGTCGCGCCGGTGGACCGAATCGCCAAACGGAGTCTGCATCGTGCCGAAATTGACGGTCGTCGTGCCGCATCACCTCACCCAGGACGAAGCCCTCTCCCGCATCAAGGGATTGATCGATCGACTCAAGGGGCAGCACGGCGACCGAGTGACCGATCTCCAGGAACAGTGGAACGGCTACACCGGCGCGTTTTCCGGCAAGAGCATGGGAATGAACCTCTCCGGCACGATCGCGGTGCGTCCGCACGACATCGAGGTCGAAGGCCAGTTGCCGTTGATGGCCAGCGCGTTCAAGGGCCAGATCGAACAGCGGATTCGCGACGGAGCGGCGGAATTGCTCGCCTGAAGGAGCGATGCGGATGGAAACGACCGGCGCCGATGTCATCGCCACGACGCTCGCGGCGGTCGAAGCCGACCGCGCCGCGTCGGGCAAACTCTATCGCCAGTTCATGTCATGCGGCACGCTCAGCGTCGGGCTCTACCGACTCGCGGCCGGCGCGGACGACCCGCAGTCGCCGCATGCCGAAGACGAGGTCTATTACATCGTCGCCGGCCGCGCCCGCCTGACTGCCGGCGACGAAGACATCGCGGTCGCGCCCGGCTCGACCATTTTCGTCGCCCGTGAGGTTCCCCACCGCTTTCACTCGATCGAGGAGGAGCTCTCGGTGCTCGTCTTTTTCGCGCCGGAGCACGAGCCGCAAGACTGACCGCGGGACATTGGAGTCCTCATCGTCGCTTGACAGCAAAGGCGAAGCCACTATCATTAGGAAAGAATTGGATGCGTCGCGACCCGCGCCTGGCGGTTGGCGGACGCTGGAGGATCCAAACCGATGATCACGATCACTTCTGAAGCAGCCGAGCGGCTGAAGGATTTTCTCGTCGAGCAGGGTACGCCAGAGGCAGGATTGCGCGTCTTCGTCGCGCCCGGCGGCTGCTCTGGCCTGCAATACGGCATGACGATCGAAGAAAGCGCCGAAGACGGCGATGAGATCGTCGAACGCGACGGCGTGCGCCTCCTGATCGACAATTTCAGCGCGATGTATCTCGACGGGGCCGAGGTCGATTACGTCAATTCGCTGATGGGGGGCGGCTTCACCGTCCACAACCCGAACGCGGTCGCCTCGTGCGCCTGCGGCCACTCGTTCAACGCTGGCGGCAACGCGGGCACCGCCCACGGCTGCGGCCGCGGCTAGTCGCCGCGCGGGATGAAGCGATCCGCAGGGACGGCCGAGGGCGGCCGTCCCTGCCTGTGTGATCTGGCCGGTCGTGACGGGCGGCGAGACGCCGCAGATTCGGCTGGCCACCATCACAGTTATGTGATATACTGCCTTGTTGCCTCTTCGGGAGTTCCCGCGTTCCCGCCGTTCGGACAAATCGGCAGCGCCAAATCGAGCGAGAGGCATCCAACCCCGCGTCCGCAAACGTAACTGCGGGCAGCGGGGATGCGTTATGTATGAGGAACAGCTTTACGGCTGGATTCGATCTTGCGGAGTCGATATCGACGACGTCGTCGCCCGCGCCCGCTGCGGCGCCCGACGACCGGCGATCCAGTCCTTGAAGCGGCCGCGATCTTGTTCAGGAGTCGTCGCCGATGAGTGATTCAATTCAAGCATACAACGTCGAGAAAATCGACGAATTCGTCGAGCGCGGCGTCGGCGAGCATTCGATCGATATTCCCGAAGAAATTCAGACCCAGATGGCCGATGCCGTCGAAGAGCCCGAGGCCGATCTCGAGCGGGATCTCGATGTCCTGCAGCGGCTCGATCCGAATTTCATCAACGACCCGGTGCGGCTCTACCTGCGCGAAATCGCCGAAACGCCGTTGCTGACGCACGCGCAGGAAATCGATCTTGCCAAGCGGGTCGAAAATGGCGATTTGCTCGCCACCCAGCAATTCGTCCGCGCCAATCTCCGCCTCGTCGTCTCGATCGCCAAGCGGTACGTCAATCGCGGCCTGACCCTCCTCGATCTGATTCAGGAAGGGAATATCGGGCTGATGCGCGCCGTCCAGAAATACGACTGGCGCAAGGGCTTCCGCTTCAGCACCTACGCGACGTGGTGGATTCGGCAGGCGATCACCCGCGCCATCGCCGACCAGAGCCGGACGATCCGGCTGCCGGTCCACATGGGCGATTCGATCTCGCGCTACCGCAAGACCCTCAACGCCCTGGCGCAGGAACTCGGTCGCCAACCGACGCCGGAAGAAGTGGCCGAGGCGATGGCGGTCCAGCCGGAAAGATCCAGCAGATCGTCCAGGCCGCACAGCGGACGATTTCGCTGGAAACGCCGATCGGCAGCGAAGACGAAACCAGCCTCGGCGATCTGATCGCCGACGAGGTCTCGGAAACGCCGTACGAAGCCGCGAGCGAATCGATGCTCAAGCGCGACGTCAACGCCGCGCTCGACACCCTCACCTCGCGCGAAAAGCTCGTGCTTCAGCTCCGGTTCGGCCTCGGCCACGGGCACCAGCACACGCTGGCCGAAGTCGGCGAACAGTTGCAGATCAGCCGGGAACGGGTGCGCCAGATCGAAAACGAAGCGTTGCAGAAATTGCGGCGGCTCGACGGCGATCGGCTCTTCGCCTATCACCAGGAACTGTAGCCGCCGGCAAAATTCGGATCAGGTCACGCGGGCGCGGAGACAGTCTCCGCGCCCGCGCGTTTTGTCCGTCCGCGGTCTGGATTCAAGACGCGGCGACGACGCGATTCCATCCCTTGAGTTCAGCGTGGGCGATGACGCCGGCCCCGCCTTGGCTGTATGGATCGGCCGCCAGCAGCGCCCGCGCCTCGGCTTCGTCTTCCGCTTCGTAGATCAGCAGCGCGCCGCTGTCGTCGGTCCATGGCCCCGACTCGTGCAGTTTCCCCTTCTCGACGAGTTCTTTCAGATAGTCCCGATGCGTCGGACGGATCGCCAGTCGCCGGTCCGCATCCGGTCCGAACGTCAAGATCGCCGCGAATCGCGCCAACTCATCCTCCCCTCGCTGCCGTCGATGCCTCGCCGGTCGGTTGCCGGCATCGGCGTCGCTGCCGTAGGCTAAAGTCTACCCGCTGCCGCCGATCGGTTTCGCGTTGCACAGAAGGCTCGCTGCCTCAGCATCGCCAGCGGAAGGAGTCGCGAGTTGGCCGACGATCACCTCGCCGTGCCCACGGCAGACGCCGACGGCGACGGAACCTCGCGCAACCCGCCTCCAGCGAAAGTCGTGCCGCTGCGGCGGCAATATCTCCAGATCAAACGCCGCTTCCCCGACACGATCTTGCTGTTTCGGCTCGGCGATTTCTACGAGACGTTCGACGACGACGCGCGCCTCGCGGCCGACCTCCTCGACATCGTGCTGACGGGACGCGACATGGGCAAAGGCGTCCGTGTGCCGATGGCGGGCATCCCGCACCACGCCGCCGAGGGCCACATCGCCCGGCTCGTCGCCGCCGGCCACAAAGTCGCCGTCTGCGAGCAACTCGGCGAACCGGGCGCCGGCCGGGGGCTCGTCGAGCGCGACGTGACCCGCGTCATCACTCCGGGCACCCTCCTCGACCCGGCAATGCTCGATGCGCGCCGCAACAACTTCATCGCCGCCGTCGTCCTCCATGACCGGATGGCGGGATTCGCCGCCGCCGACATTTCGACCGGCGAATTCGCCGCCACCGAACTCGTCGCCGCAAGCGCCGACGAAGCGCTGCGCGCGCTCGATCGCGAATTGCGTCGGATTGGCCCGGCCGAATGCGTCGTCCCGGCCGACGACGCCTCCCGCCTGGAGTCGCTTTTCGCG
>JAICJJ010000211.1 GCA_025928535.1 Thermomicrobiales bacterium | reverse complement strand
CGCCCCTTTTCCTGCTCGGGCTGATCGTGCGGGCGCGGACGCGCGAGCCGTTTTTGCTGATGGCCGCGCCGGGCAAAGGGAGCGAGCGACGAGGAGCGATGGAATGAGCGGCGTGCCAGCGGTCGACCGAATCGGCGCCATCGCGGATGACGCCAGTTCCCATCCTCCTGTGGCGGCGGACGCCACGCCTGCGGTTGACGCCGGCGTGGTTCGATACGAGCGCGGGAGCCGCGTCTATGCGACCGATGGTCCGGTCGGGGTGCTGCGGCAACTGGTGGTCGAGCCGGCGACGGGCGAAATCAAGGCGCTCGTCATTCGGCTCGACGGCAAACGGGAATCGGTCCTGACGCCGCCCGATCTGGTCGATCGCAGCGCCGGCACGGCGCTCTTTCTGACGATCACCGGCGAACAATTCGCGCTCGGCGCCAGCCGGACGCCCCGCTTCGACCGCCGGCAATTCACCAAAGCCAACCTGCGAGCCTTGAAACAGGCGATGCGCCTGCCGCCGACCGGCGAGTGGCGGCGCTGCATCGGCTGGATCGGCCGCGACGCGGTCCAAACCCGGCCGGCCCCGGAACCGGCCGCGCCAATCGCGGCGTTGCCGCAAGACCCGGCCAAACGCAAGCGCGGCTTCTTCCGCACGGCGCCCGGCCCGTCCGCCTGACCATGGCGGGACGTTTTTCAGGCGACGGAATCCGCCAGGCGATCGACGCCCGCAACGGGCGAGCCGTCGCGACCGAGTTGGCGACGGCGAACCGCGGCTGGACACGCTTTTGGGGGCTGATGCTGCGCGCATCGCTGCCGACGGGCCACGCGCTGCTGATCGAGCCGGCGCGCGGCATTCACAGCCATTTCATGCGCTTTCCGATCGACCTCGTCTTTCTGGACGAAGGCGGTCGGGTGACGCGGCTGCGCGAAGCGATGCGGCCATGGCGCTTCGACCTGACGCACGCGGCGGCGGTGATCGAAGCCCCCGCCGGAACGATCCGCGCCGCCGATGTCCGCCTGGGCGACGAGATTCGGTTCGAATGTCGCAGTCGCCCATCGCGGTCGCGCGGGGCTAAAGACCCCGCGCTAAGCCAATAACCCGGCTAAAGCCGGCTCGATAAATTTTCCGATAATTGATCGATGATATACGAATATTATCCATGAAAATTTCTTAAAAACCGCAACCATATCGCGCCAATAGTAGCCGGCTTTAGCCGGGTTATCGGTTTAGCCCGGCGTCTTTAGCGCCGGGCGGGATTGACGCGGCGCTACGATTTTGCAACACCCTCTTGGCGCCGGGCGGAGGCGACGCGCGGCCCCATTTTCGACCGTCACGAAACGGGCAAGACCGCGCCCTGCAAAAAACCGGCGCCACCCCGCAAACGAGGGCGGCGCCGGATGGTGATCGGCCTGGCCTCACTCGCTCGGCGCGGCGGGGCTCGAGTCGGTCGAGATCAGCGCCAGCAATTGGCGCAAGCGTTCGGCCTGAATCGGATTCAGGTCGTCCAGCAAGCCGGCCAGGCGCCGCTTGTAGGCGTCGCCGACATCGGCCAGCAATTGCTGGCCGGCGGGGGTCAGCGTCGCCAGCACCATCCGCCGGTCGGCCGGGTGGGCGTGTCGTTCGGCCCAGCCTTGCCGCGTCAGGATATCGACGTAGAGCGTCGCCGTCCGTCGGGCGACGGCCAGCCGCCGCGCCAGTTCGGACGGCGCGACGCCGCGCTCACCGACTTTCGCCAGTTCGAGCAGCGCGCCGAACGCGCCGCCGGTCAGATCGAGATCGGCCAGGGCGTCGGTCGCCGCGCGGTCGAGCGCGCCGGCCGTCTTGAGCAGTTGCATGAAAGCCGAAAAGCGCGCGGCTTCGGGCGCTTCCGTCGTCTGCGACCGGATCGCCGGTTCCCGGCTCAACCAGCCGGGATGGACCGCGGTCGCCGCCGACGCCGAGCCCGCCGCGCAGCTTACGCCAACGCTGATCGATGCGGGATCGCGCATGTTCGAATCTCCTCGGCTCGCCGGAAGGAGGCGGCGAGCATTGCTGGTCGCGGGCGGGTCGCGCACGACGCGCCAGTTCGGACGCGCTCCATTTCGGGCGACGCCCCGAAAATGAAGCGACGCCCATAGCGTAGATTGGCGCGTTGTCAAGCCAAGACGGGAAGCCTTGCCGAATCGGGCTGATTTGCGTTCCGACTTTGCCTGACGCGTGTCGGGAAAAACCCCATTCAGCCCATGCGTGGGCGCGGCCGGCCGCGGCGCGCTACGGGTGCGCGTCAATGTATTGCGGCACCGACTCCACCCCGTCATGCTGAGCTTGTCGAAGCATCTCGTTCGCTCGATCCGCGGACGACGAGATCCTTCGACTTCGCTCAGGATGACCATGGGGCTGCGCGGCGCCTCGCGCAAGACGTTGCCGCACCCGCTCGCTACCAGCGAATCTGGGTGTTAGCCGGACGTTCGTGGAAATCGCGCCGCTCGGCGAGCGGCCACTCCCGCCACTCGGCGCACAATTCGCCCAGCCGCGTCACCGCCGTCTCGAAGATGATCTTCCCCTTTTCCGCCGTCGCCGGGCGGGCGTCGCCGTGGACGCCGAGATCCGTCCAGCGCGACCAGAAGTCATTGAAGCGCACGTAGGACGTCGTGCTGTCGGACGACAGATAGGCGCCCATCACGTCGTCGTCGGCGCCTGCCTTGTCCATCTGCACCCGTTCCGGCGCGAGGTAGAGGTACAGCGACGTCTCGAATTCGTCGGCGTGGGCGACGACCGCGCTTTCCTTGATCTCGTTGAAGGCCTCGATCGCGAGCGAAAAATAATGGCAGGCGGCGCAGAGCGACGGCGTTTCCAGCGTCGTCCGGCGGGCGATGATGTCGATCAGCGGCACGTTCGAGCCGTGGCCGTTCACGACCAGAATCTTCTCGAAGCCGTGATACGCGACGCTCTTGGTGACGTTCAAACAGAAAGCGATGAAAACCTCCGGTTCGATGTGGATCGTTCCCGGAAAATCGATGTGGTGATAGTTCAACCCGTACGGGATCGGCGGCAAGACGAGCACGCCGCCGTCCGCCCGCCGGGCCGCTTCCAGACAGATCGATTCGCAGAGCAGGAGATCGACGTCGATCGGCAAATGCCGGCCATGCTGCTCGGTCGAGCCGGTCGGCAAGATGACGACCGGCTGCCGGGCGATCGCGTCGTTCATCTCGGCCCAGGTCAGCCGGTTGTAGCGATATTCGAACGGCGAATCCATGGCGTTCCTCATTCCCCCTGGGCGCAGCAAGCAGCGCCCCTACGACGCCGCCGCGCGGTTCAATCGGTCAACGCCGGCGTGCGATAGAGCGTTTGCCCGCCGACGGCGATCTCGACATCGAGCAGATAGCGCCGCGCCGCCGCCAGATCGGGCGTCAGCCCGAGGCCCGGCGCATCCGGCGGCCGAACGCGGCCGTCGACGTCGGGCAGGATATGCTCCCGCGTGATCTCCCAGGCCAGCGGCTTCAACTCCACGGGATATTCGCAGATCGCGTCCGCCGCGTCGCCCGCGTACGGCTGCAACGACGCGCTGAGCGACAGATGCGAGGTGAAGGTGTGATTGACGTAGACGACGCCGTTCGCCCGCGCATAGTCGGCGACGCGCCGGGCGGGCGCGATGCCGCCGATCCGGCCGGCGTCGATCTGGACGTAGCCAAGACCGCCATGGTCGATCATGGTCCGGGCCATGTCTTCGTTGTGCGATCCCTCTCCCCCGGCCAGTGGAATCGCGCTTCGCCGCGCGAGTTCGCGATAGGCGGCGAGCGCGCCGCTGACGAACGGTTCTTCCAGCCAGGTCGCCCGCGCCGCTTGCAGCGCCGGCAGCCGCGCCGCCGCCGCCTCGACGTCGTGCCCGAAGACGGTTCCGGCATCGACCAGGAGCACGCCGTCGTCGCCCAGTCCTTCCCGCGCCGCCGCGACCTGGTCGGCGTCGGCGGCGACGGTCGACCGGCCGTACGGCCCCCAGCCGAATTTCGCGGCGCGAAACCCTCTTGCGCGAATGCCGCGCGCTTTTTCCCGCGTTTCCGGCGGCGTGTCGCCGAAGAGGACCGATGCGTACGGCAGCCGCGGCTCGGCCCGCGCGAAGCCGAGCAATTGCCAGGCGGGAGCCTGCAGCCGGCGGCCGAGGAGATCCCACATCGCGCTGTCGATGCCGGACAAGGCGTGATCGGCCTGGAGCAGGTCCATGCTGTTGACGCGGACGAGTTGGCCGATGCGGTCGATGTCGGCGACGTCGTCGAGCCGCTGCCCGAGCACGGAATCGCGGATCGGCTTGCAGGCGCCGTGCGACATCGGGCTGACGAGGGCGGCAATCGACGGCAACGGCGACGCTTCGCACTCGCCCCAGCCGACATGCGGCCCCGCCTGCAGCCGGACCAGGAGCAAATCCTGGCTGCCGTCGGCGATGTCGAGAATCTCCGGCATCGCCAGGTAGTAGAAATCGACCGCCTCGATCTTCATTCGCCACCCCTCCCGGGCTTCGCGCGCCACATGCATCATGGCATCTGGTTGGCTCAGCGCATCTTCGACCATCTTCGACGGCTTCGCTGCGAAAGGAAAGCGGCATCCGAGACGGAATGGGCGCGCGCCCAGGTTTTGCGGCGCGGCCGTGGTCGCCGCCGCACCCCCGTCATGCTGAGCTTGTCGAAGCATCTCGTTCGTCAGATCGACGGATGACGAGATCCTTCGCTGCGGCTCAGGATGACCAGGAGCGCGGCGCCGCTCGTTGGTCTCCCGACCGAGGTTCTGGATCGGCTCACGCGCCTGACCGGCGTTGACCGCGGAATCCGCCCTGCCGCTATCGGGCGTTGGCGTCGGTTCGCGATGGCGCGACCGGCATCCACACGCCGCGCTCGCGCCAGGCGGCGAGTTGCGCCTCGAAGGGCGCCGTGTCGTAGCCGCTCGCCACGAGCCAGTCGTCGCAAAAGTAGGTGTCGAGATAGCGGTCGCCGGGGTCGCAGGCGAGGGTGACGATGCTGCCCGCCTCGCCCCGCTCCGCCATCTCGGCCGCGAGTTCGGCCGCTCCGTAAAAATTGGTTCCGGTCGAGGCACCATATTTCCGGCCCAGGATGCGGGCAAGAAAGCGCGCGGCGCCGATCGAAGCCGCGTTTTCCACGCGAACCATGCGGTCGACCACGTCCGGGATGAACGACGGCTCGACCCGGGGCCGGCCGATCCCTTCGATGCCGGACCCGCGCGGCGACGTCAGCCCCGGATCGCGCCGGTGGAAATAGTCGTAGAAGACGGAATGCTCCGGGTCCACGACGCAAAGTTCGGTCGCGAGGCCGCGATACCGGATATAGCGGCCGATCGTGGCCGAGGTGCCGCCGGTGCCGGCGCCAACGACGATCCAGCGCGGAATCGGCTGCTCCTCGCTCGCCATCTGCTGGTAGATCGACTCGGCGATGTTGTTGTTGCCGCGCCAGTCGGTGGCCCGCTCGGCGTAGGTGAATTGATCCATGTCGTGGCCGCCGAGATCGCGCGCCAGGCGTTCGGCCGCCGTGTAGACATCGACCGGGTCGTCCACGAAGTGGCTGCGGCCGCCGTAAAAGGCGATCTGGTCGATCTTGGCGGCCGACGTGCCGCGCGGCATCACCGCCACGAAGGGCAAGCCGAGCAGGCGGGCGAAGTACGCCTCCGAGACGGCGGTGCTGCCGGACGACGCCTCGACGATGGCCGTCTCCGCGGTGATCCAGCCGTTGCAGAGGCCATAGAGAAAGAGCGAACGGGCCAGCCGGTGCTTGAGACTCCCGGTCGGATGGGT
>JAICJJ010000233.1 GCA_025928535.1 Thermomicrobiales bacterium | reverse complement strand
GACGGCTACGACCCGATCGTCGCGCTCCCCTACTCGTCGTGGGCGCGGGAAGAGCAAACCCTCTACCTCTCCCGCAAGCACGACTACCTCGGACCGCCGTAACCGGGCGATATCGGCGCTGCGCTACCATGTGGACATCGAAGCCCGCCGCAGCCGACGCGCGGCATTCAGGAGTGAGCACGATGGCGATCGCGACGCGAATGACGGCGGAAGAACTCTGGGCGCTGCCGGAAGACCAGCGGGGCGAATTGATTCGGGGGGAGATGACGCCGGTGACGCCGGTCGGTAAGCCGCATTGGAGACTCGTCGGCAAGGTGATCTATGCCCTCGAGCACTTCGCACGGGAACATGGGCTTGGCGATGTCGGCGCGGAAGGCGGCTTCATCCTCGCCCGCGACCCGGATGTCGTGCTGGCGCCGGACGTGTCCTTCGTCCGCGCAGGCCGCTTGTCGGACGATCAGGCGGGCTTCATGCCGCTGGCGCCCGATCTCGCCGTCGAAGTCATCTCGCCGTCCAATTCGGCGCCCGAAATGTCGCGCCGCGTCCGCCTCTACCTCGATGCCGGCGTCCGCCTCGTCTGGGTGGTCGATCCCTCTCAGCGGACGATCACCGCCTACGCGCCCGACCGGACGGCTCGCATGTTCGTCGACGGGGAAACGCTCGACGGCGGCGACGTGTTGCCGGGATTCCGCCTGCCGGTGGGCGAATTGTTCGCGTGACGGCGTCCTCGGCCCGTCCTGGCTCCGTCATTCCGGCGCCTGAGCAATCTGATCATTCATTGGAAATCTGCGCCTGCGTTGCCCGGGCATGAATCCCCGGTCAGCACACAGGCGAGTCGGAGCATGCGGGGCACGGATATGAGTCTTGCGGCCCTCCTGCCTTCCGGGGAGCCGACTTGCACGTCGCGGCCGGGCCTGCTCTGATTCCGCTCATGGTCGACAACGCGGGAGCGATTTGACATCGGTCCGGCACGGATCAGCTCGGTCGGATCAGGGGAGGTTCGGAACATGGTTCGGCGGCGGATCGACGCCTCGCACATCATCGCGTTTCAAAATGGAGGGCATCGCCATCTGCAAGACGGCGTGATCGTCATCGACGGCAATGAGATCGTCCATGTCGGCCGCGATTTCGACGGGCCGGTCGACGAAACGATCGACGCCACGGGGATGGTCGTCACCCCCGGTTTCGTCAACACGCACACCCATCTCTACGAGTCGCCGCTCGACAAGAGCTTCGTCGAAGACAAGGGGCGGCGGCAGTTCTATCTCTCCGGCCTGTTCGAATATCTGCCGACCCGCTCGGCGGCGATGACCGACGCCGACGCCCACGCCTGCCTCGCCTATTCGATGGCGGAACTGCTCCGGACCGGCACGACGACCGTGATGGAGATCGGCTCCTATCCGGAAGAAGCCGTGCGGCAAGCCGAACGCTTCGGCATGCGGCTCTACATGGGACCCGGCTTTCGTTCCGGGCGCTGGTACACCGACGACGGCAAGGAGGTCAAATACGCCTGGGACGAAGCGGCCGGGCTGGCCGGCCTGCAACGGGCGATCGACTTCATCGAGCGGAACGACGGCGCGCAAAACGGCCGCATCAAAGGCTTTCTCTCGCCATCGCAGGTCGACACCTGCACGGAGGAGTTGCTGCGGCGATCGCGCGAGGCCGCGACGAGCCTCGGCGTGCCGATGGCCCTCCACACCTCGCAGTCGGTCAACGAATTTCTCGAGATGACGCGCCGCCACGGCAAGACCCCGATCGAATGGCTGCGCGATATCGGCTTTCTCGGCCCCGACGTCATCCTCGGCCATGCCATCATCCTCGCCCCCGGTTCGTGGACGAACTGGGCGGGCGACGACATCGGCATTCTGGCCGACACGGGAACCAACGTCGCCCATTGCGTCTGGGTGTTCGCGCGCCGCGGCATCGCCATGGAAAGTTTCGCCCGCTATCTGGCGCGGGGGGTCAACATGACGCTCGGGACCGACACCTGCCCGCAAAGCATGATCGAAGGACTCCGCTACACCGCGGTCGTCGGCAAGATCGTCGATCGCCAGACCGAAGTCGCGACCGCGGCCGACGTCTTCAACGCGGCCACCCTGGGCGGCGCGAAAGCGCTCGGCCGCGACGACCTGGGCCGGATCGCGCCGGGCGCCAAAGCCGATCTTCTCCTCTGGCGCGGCGACAGCCTCTTCATGACGCCGCTGCGCGATCCGATCCGCAATCTCGTCTACTCGGCCGCCGCCGAAGATCTCGACACGGTGCTGATCGACGGCGAAATCCGGATGCGCGGTCGCGCGATTCCCGGCGTCGATCTCGGGCAACTGACGCGCGATCTGCAGGCCGCGGGCGAACGGATGTGGGCGAACGTCCACAAAGGGGATTGGGCCGGCCGCAGCATCGACGAACTGGCGCCGCAGACCTTTCCGCCGTTCGAGGCGTAGTCGGCGACGCGAATCACCCTGGACGCGCTGGCACAGGACAGCGGCACGCGGCGTGCGAAGGAGTTTGCTCCAGAACGCGTCGCGGGACGACGGCGGGCGAGGAGGGGAAAGTTCCGCCCGCCGTCCGTGCATCCAAGTCACACCCGCGGGCGTAGATAGATCAACGGCTCCGGCGCGACGGAGCCGAAGGCCCGGAGGAGGGACCGGCCATGGAATATCGCGCCCACCCGGCGTTACCCGATTCGATCCAGACGACGTTCGACCGGCCGATGGACGACGCGGCGGTCGAGGCGCTTTGCGCGACGATGCGGACATGGCGCCCCGATCAGATCGCCGACTATCAGGACGCCGTCCTCGACGAAGTGGCCGCCCTCGGAGGCCGGCCCGTTTCGGGCTTTCTCGCCGTCGAACTGGCGGCGCTGGCCACCGTCACGCCCCGCGCCGCCGGCTGATCAGCCCCCGGCGATCAGCCGCACCCCCAAACGCACGCCATTCCCGCCAGCAACGCCAACGGCGCAGAAGCACACCTCACCCCGAGCCATCCTTGACGCGGGTTTGCAGTATGGTGCGGCAGCGGAGGGCAGAAGCGGCATCACATCGAGGCCTGGATCCGCCCTCGAGTCAATGCTCCGCGGTCGGCCGCCAGTCGCCCACGTATGTTCACGCTGGGCCGGCGAGCGCGGCCTGCTCCACGTCGTAACTCCAGATCCAGTCGAATCGGGCGACGGGCGCCTCCGCGTCGGCGCCCAGCCGGGCGTTCCGTGCCTGAATCTCCGCTGGATCCGTCAATTGCACCAAGCGGCCGGCGTCGCGCGATGCGGCCTGAATCGCGGCGGTGCGCTCCCGGCGACGGGCCGCGTACGACTCGATCGCCCGCGGCGGATCGGCGCGCTCCGCCGCGAGGCAGCGCGCCAGCACGAGCGCATCCTCGATGCTCTGGCTGGCGCCTTGGGCCATGTATGGCAGCATTGGGTGGGCGGCGTCGCCCACCAGCGTCACGCGACCGCGCGTCCATGTCGCCAGCGGCGGCCGGTCGAACAAGGCCCACTTGAACACCTGCTCGGTTCCCGCGATCAGCGTGCGCACTTGGGGATGCCATTCCGCGCAGCGCACCAGCAGTTCGTCCCGGTCGCCGCGCGCCGACCAGGATTCCTCGCGCCAATCGTCGTCGCTCTGCGTGTTGCCGACCCAGTTCACCAGCCGCCCCGCCGCGACGTAAAAGCAGACGAACTGCGCGCGCGGCCCCCAGAAGGAGTGATGGCGCGCCTCAAGTCCGCTCTCCCGCCCGACGACGGCCGGCGCCAAGCCGCGCCAGGAAATCTGTCGCGACCAGATCGCCCGATCCGGTCCGGCGACGTGCTCGCGCGCCACCGAGTGGATGCCGTCGGCCCCGACGAGCAACTCGCCGGTCGCCGCACGACCGTCGGCGAAATGGGCCGTCACGGCGCCGTCGCCCTGTTCGACCGCGACGCAGCGGGCGCCGAGGGTGAGGTCACGGTCGCCGAAGGCGGCGCGCAGCGCGTCGTGGAGGTCCGCACGGTGCAGGTGGTAGAAAGGCGCTCCCCAGCGGTCCACCGCCGCTTCGGCGAGCGGCACGCGTCCCAGCAGCGCGCCGGTCCGCCAGTCGCGCGAGTCCAGCGAGCGGGAGACGACGCCGACGGTGCGGAGCGCCTCGGCGAGCCCCAGCCGGTGCAGAACCTTGACGGCGTTGGGGCTGATCGCGACCCCGGCGCCGACCTCGCGCAGCACGCCGGCTTGCTCGTAGACGTGGGCGTCGAAGCCAACCTGGCGCAACGCGAGAGCGGTGGTCAGGCCGCCGATCCCGGCGCCAACGATGAGCACGCGCATGGCCCCCTCCGTTCTGCCGTTGTGGACGTGCGCCCCAATGCGGCACGGGTCGACGGTCGGAGATCCGGGTTCGGTCGCCGGCGGCGCGGGCTCCAACTCACTCCGCGCCGGACAACGCGGGCGCGGGCGGCGTCTGGCGCAATTCGAGCATCGGGGCGATCTGGAAGCGCAACCGCGCATGCGCCTCGCGCAAGGCTGCCTCGGCCTGCGCGGGCGTGTCGGCGCGGGCGAAGATGAAGCCGAGGTAACTCGCTCCTTCCGGCAACGGCGTCAGCAGATGATTCAATTTGGCAGTGATTTCGACGCCGGTGACGCCCGGCACGGCCAGCGCCGCATCGACGCCGGAAAACCCCCGCAAGATGCCGCCGCGCGGAATCGGGATCATCATCACGCCGGCCGCCGCGCCGCGCCGTCCGGCTTCGGGCAGCGGCAAGCCGACGGCGTGCCGCAAGATCAACTCTTCCAGGCTGACGCCGACGCCGAATTCCAGCACGCTCGAGCAGAGCCCGCCGATCGAGCGCCCTGCCAGTTCGATCGGCCAGACGCCTTCGTCGTTGATACGCAATTCCGCGTGAACCGGCCCTTCGCGCAATCCGAGGGCGGCGGCCGCCTCCGCGGCGCGGGCCGATATCGCGGCTTGCGTCGCCTTCGACAAGCGGGAGGGGGTGACGTAGATCGTCTCTTCGAAAAAGGGGCCGTCCAGCGGATCGGGCTTGTCGAAAATGGCCAGCGTCCGCAGCGCGCCGCCGGTGAGGAGACCTTCGACCGCGACCTCGACGCCGGGGAGATAGCGTTCGACCAGGAGCGCGCTTTCGGCCGGATCGTAGCCGTCGGCGACGAGCATCCGCTTCGTCCGCTCCCAGGCGGCGACAAACGCATCGGCGTCGTCCGCGCGGATGACGCCGCGGCTGCCGGCGAGGAGCAACGGCTTGACGACGACCGGAAAACGGCTGGCGGCGGCAACCGCGCGCGGATCGGCGTCGAGCGGCCAGCGACGATAATCCGGAACCGGCACGCCGCCGGCCGCCAGCCGCTCCCGCATGACGAATTTGTCGCGGGCGGCGCGCGCCGCTTCGGGGTCGTTGTGCGGCACGCCGAGCCGCGCCGCCGCCCGCGCCGCCAGCAACGTCCCGGCGTCGTCGAGCGG
>JAICJJ010000370.1 GCA_025928535.1 Thermomicrobiales bacterium | reverse complement strand
TGGAGCGGCGGCCGGAGCAGCTTTCCGGCGGGCAGCGGCAGCGGGTGGCGCTTGGGCGGGCCATCGTGCGGGAGCCGGCCGTCTTTTTGATTGACGAGCCGCTGTCGAACCTCCACGCGCAATTTCGGGTGCAAACGCGCGAAGAATTGCTCAAACTGCACGCCCGGCTGCGGACGACGACGATCTACGTCACCCACGATCAGGTCGAAGCGATGACGATGGGGCATCGCATCGTCGTCATGCGGAGCGGCGTGGTGCAGCAGGTCGGCCGGCCGCAAGAGGTCTACGACCATCCGGCCAACACCTTCGTCGCCGCCTTTCTCGGCAGCCCGCGCATCAATCTTCACGCCGGGACGCTCGAAGCGGATGGCGATCGGGTGGTCGTCCGCCTGCCGGGCGCGGCGATTCCGCTGCCGGACCGTCTGGCGACCCAGGCGCGCTCGCGCGGGGTTGGCGAAGTCGCCCTCGGCGTGCGGCCGGAGGACATCGCCGTCGTCGTCGATGGCGGCGCGGTTCCGCCCGGACGCGTCGGGTTGCCGGCGACGGCGGCGCTGGTCGAGCCGGTCGGTTCCGATCTCTATGTCAACGCCAGCGCCGGCGACCTCGGGTGGGTCGCGCGGGCGGCGCCGCGGTTGCCGGTGGCGCCGGGTCAGCCGGTGATGCTGGCGCTCGATCTGGCGCAGGCCCATCTCTTCGGGTCGGACGGCCGCAATCTGGCGCTGGCTTCGTGACCGATGCCGTCGAAGGAGAACGCATGTCGCCCACCGCGATGCTGCCCGCCGAAACCGTCGCCCGCATCGAGCGGGCGGTCGACGATCTGACGCTCGAATTGCTCGGCTTGACTCGCTCGCTCGTCGGCTGCCGGACCGACAGCCAGTCGGCCGACAACCCCGACTTCGCGCCGGAAGCCGAGCGCTGCCAGACGATCGTCGCGAGTTGGCTGGACGGGCTCGGAATGGACGTCGAGCGCCGGCAGGAGCCGCCGCGCTATCCGGTCGTGGCTGGCCGCTTGCCGGGCGCCGGCGGCGGACGTTCGCTGGCGCTCAACGGCCACGTCGATGTCGTGCCGGTTGGCGAAACGAGCGCCTGGTCGCACGATCCGTGGGGCGGCGAGGTGGCCGACGGCCGCCTCTGGGGCCGGGGTGCGGCCGACATGAAAGGGGGCGTCGCCGCCGCGCTGGTCGCGATCCGCGCGCTGCATGAGGCGGACGTTCGCCTTGCGGGCGACGTCTGGGCGCACGTCGTCGCCGACGAGGAAGTCGTCGGCGTCAGCACCCGCCGCCTGGTCGCGCGGCTGCCGAAGATCGACGCCGTCATCGTCGCCGAGCCGACCGATCTGACGATCATGCCGGTCGAAGGCGGGTTGATGCATTTCCGGATCGAAGTCGAAGGCCGGGAAAGCCACGCCGGCAACCGCTACATGAGCGTTCACGCCAACGGTCTCGGCGCGCAGGCGGGGGTCAACGCGATCGAAAAGATGCTCAAGATCGTCGCCGCCTTGCAGGATCTCGAACGGCAATGGGGCAACTTGCGCAACCAACCGCTGTTGCCGGCGGGATTCAACACTTTGATGCCCGGCGTCATCGTCGGCGGGCCGGGCGGCGGCCACGACGGACGGCTCAACCTCGTCTCCAACCCCGGCACGGCGCCCAACTATTGCGCGGTCGAATACAACCTCTGGTATTTGCCGGGGGAGACGATCGACGCGATCCGAAACGAGGTCGAAACCTACGTGGCGGCAGTTTGCCAGACCGATCCCTGGCTGCGGGCGCATCCGCCGCGCTTCACGTGGCATCTGCGCGACATTTTCTTCCCGCCGGCCGAGACGCCGCCGGACCATCCATTCATCGGCGAACTGGCCGGCGCGCTGACGACGCTCGGCCGGGAACCAACGATCGCCGCCTTCCCGGCCGCGTCGGAACTCGCCTGGTATGCCGAACAGGACATTGCCGGAGCGATCTTCGGCCCCGGCCGCATCGCCCAGGCGCACAGCCCGGACGAGTATGTCGAAATCGATCAACTCGTCGCCGCCAGCAAGGCGATGGCGTTGACGGCCGCGGCGTGGTGCGGCGTCGTGTGATCGGGTTTCCGCACCGCGGACTTGTGCGGATGTCGCCCGGCGCTAAAGACGCCGGGCTCTCGACTTTGGCTGTTTGTCGCGGGCGAGCCGGGGGGATAGGAGTCAGCCGCGGCTACTGGCGAGCGTGGCGTTGGTGCGCGCGGTCAGCCAGTCGGCCATTTCGTACCAGTTGCCCGCGGTTCGGAGCCAAACGCGGTGAAATTCGGCCGCGCCCCAGAGTTCCTGGCGATAGCCTTGCCACAAGCGGGCCAACGACCAGCGACCACTGCCGCGCCACCAGCGGCCGGGCGGGGCGACCGGGCCCCGCCCCAACCCCCAGGCGCGGATGCCGGCCAGCACGACGACGGCATAGGCCCAGACGGTCCACTGCACACTGACGATCGCCGAGCGCGGCCCCCAACATTGGGGTTCGCCGAGGCCGAAACTGGCCTTCAGTTCCCGGTGCGCCACCTCGATTTCCCAGCGTTGCCAGGCCCACGCCAGCAGGTCCGTCGCCGGCCACGGCAACGTCCAGGCGCCATGGTCTGGAGCGACGGCGGAGACCAGCCAAAAACTGGGATCGCGCTGCCGTTTGCGCTTGGCGCGCTGGTCGATCCCTTTGACCACGAGCAGGAACAGCGGCTGCGCCGGCGCGCCCTTGACCAGGCACGGCCCTTCGACGCGAAAGGTGACCGGGATGGACCGGCCGCGCACGCTCAGCGTCGTCCGCCGCCAACCGCGTCGCTCGTGCAGCCAGGCGTCGGGACGCGGCTGGCGCGCGCCGTATTGACGGGGCCGACCCCGCCTGCTCGATGGTGTGGGCAAGGCAAACAGCGCCCGGTTGCGGGCGCAGCGGGCCACGACCGCCACCCGCGCGGGCAGGCCGACCCAGATGTGCCGCGTGCTGTAGTGCCCGTCGCCGAGCGCCAGCACGCGCTGCGCCTGGCGACCGGCGGCATCCAGGGCCGCCCGGGTCCAGGCCAACGCCGCCAATCCCGCCTCCCACTCTTTGCAGGGCGGGTGTCCGGGCGCGGGCACGGCTTTGGCCGGAAAGGCCGGCGCGAACCGCAGCGGCACCGCGCGACTGTAGCCGGCCGGCGAGGGCAGCGGCAGCCAGGCCAGATGGACGAAGCGCTGGGCGCGCTGGATGCCGAAGCGAAAGACCGGGGTGCCGGGATGGCGCAGCCAACTCGTTCCCGGCATCCGTTGGCTGCGCCGCCCGAGTTGCGTCGCGTCGACGGCGACCAGGTACGGATCGACCGCCGCGATGAGGCCCAGCGTTTCGCGCAGCAGACACGCGGTCAGGCGCTCGTAGTCAATCCGGGGCCGGCTGAAGAGGCGATACCACGCCGTCCAGTCGGCCTGGCCGAGCCCCAGCGCCAGCAGCACTTGGGTGAGGGTGTGGCGGCCGAAGCCGCATAACCAGCCGAGTAGGAGACCCAGCTGCCGCTGCGCCACCCGCTCCTGCCGTACGGCCGGGCGATGGGCGGCGACAAGGAGCAGCAATTCGGGCAGCAACGGGCGCGCGGCGACCGGAATGGTAGGATCGACCATGCGGGGTGGCCTTTCACGGGTGCCGGACGACGGTGCAAGCGCCGTTCAGCCTACCGCTGGTCACCCCCGCTTCCAAGTCCCCGCCCGCAAAGGCCAAACTTGAGATGCGGGCGATCGACGGTTCGCCGTCGATCGCCCGCATCGCCCACCGCCTCGGTTGCCGTCCGACCATGGCCGAAGAGCGTGCGACACTGCCGCCGCGTGGACCTTCGCACGGCAACCGGGCGCCAGCGGGAGGCGGGGCGATGTGGCAGCCAGACGG
>JAICJJ010000540.1 GCA_025928535.1 Thermomicrobiales bacterium | reverse complement strand
CATGAGCGACGGCCACCCTTGCCCTTTCGCCACCCCCCGGATGGCTGGCGCTTCCGCTGGCTCGCCTAAACTGTCCGGGAGAGAGGGGGCGGGGGGTGAGGGCTATTTCAAATCCAACGTAATCACCGCCGACAGGTTGCGGGGGTGGTCCGGGTCGAGGCCCTGGGCGAGGGCGCGCTGGCAGGCGAGCCATTGGACCGCCGGCAGATACAGGATGCCGCGGGCGAATTCGCTCAGGCCCGAATCGAACGTCAAATCGGCGTCCTCCTCGCCGATCGTCAGCGTCTGGCCGCCGAAGCCGGCGCACTCGGCGATCACCGGCCGTTCCAGATCGGCGTGGGCGCCGAGCAGGCCGACGACGAGCGTTTCCGGCGTGACGAGCGATTTGGGACCGTGCCGGAATTCGAGAAAATGGAACGGCTCGCTCGGCTGCAGGCTGACCTCTTTCGTTTTCAGCGCCGCTTCGCAGGCGAGGCCGAACTGTGGGCCGGAGCCGAGGAAAAAACTCCGTTCGTAGGATTGGGTCGCGAGTCGTTCCATCGGCGGCAGATGCCGAGCGACCACCCGCCGTCCAGCATCCGGCAGGCGGTCCAGTTCGGCGAGCAGATCGTCGCGTCCGCTCCAGCGGGCGGCGAGCGCGACCGACGCCAGCAGGAGCGCGGTGAAGGCGCGCGTCTGGACGATGCTCTGCTCTTGCGCTTCCGGGAAGACCAGATTCAACGCGCCGAGGCTCGCCAGCGGCTCGTCGCCATAGGCGGAGAGGGTGACGAGCGGACCGGAGCCGCCGGCGACGAAATCGCGCGCCGCCTTGACCGTCTCCGAGGTCGATCCGGAGCGGCTGATCGCGACGAGCATCGTCCGGCCGGACCGGGGATAGATCGATTCCGGATAGAGCAGCAATTCCGAGGCGGGCACGCCGCGCGCCGGCACGCCCGAAAGGTGCTGCAACGTCGTCGCCGCGATCGTCGCCGCGTAGTAGGTCGAACCGCAGCCGGTCAGGATCACCTGATCGGGGCGCGCCGCGCGCCAGACGCGGTCGATTTCGCTCGCGGCCTCGTGCAGCCGGGCCAGCGTCGCCGCCCAGGTTTCGGGCTGCGACAGGATTTCCCGTTTCGTTTCGCTTCCCGCTTCGTCCATCGGTCCTCCCTGGATCATCGATCGCTCGTCGTGGCCGTCGGGACCGCCTGGCCGAGGACGACGCGGCGGGCGTTGTCGCGGTAGACCTTGCGCAGCACGTCGTCGGGCAGGTCGAGGCCGTAGATGCGCCAGCGTCCGCTGCCGGGCGTCGGCGCGAGGCTGTAATCGAAATATTCGTCCCGGGTTTCGAGAAAACGGTAGTAGAGTCGGTAGGTCGCCGCCGACGGCGCATGATCGGTCCCGAACAGGATTCGGTCCTGGTGGCGGAGGAAGAAGTCGCGCGCGGTGGAGGGTTGCCGGCCGAGTTCGGCGATGCGGGCCGAAAAGTCGATGCAAAAATTGGGGCAGGCGTCGAGCGTTTCGCCGACCCAGGCGAGATTTTCGGCGTAGCAGCCGACGTGCGCGCCGATGAACGTCGTTCGCGGATGGCGCAGCAGCAGCGAGCGAAATTGTTCGATCACCTCGTCGAATGAGGGGAAATCGGGATGGGCCGGGTCAGGCGTCGGACGGGTCGGCCAGAAATGCCAATCGGGGTGATGCCGCAATTCTTCGTAGCGTTCGTTGAAGCGGTCGAGCGGCTGGAAAAAGGCGACCGGATCGGCGATGTGGATCATGACCGGCAAGCCGAGTTCCGCCGCCGTCGCCCACAGCGGATCGAGCCGTTCGTCGTCGACCGGAATCAGCCGGCCGCGCGGATCGCGCAGGCGCAGGCCGAGCAATTTCCAGATCTTGAGCCCGCGCGCGCCGCCCGCCGCCGAATCGCGCAACCGCCGCGCTTCGGACTCGCCGAAACGCGGATCGCCGCCGAAGTTGTCATAATCAACGCCAGCGAAGACGACGAACCGATCGGGATGCGGCGCTTGCAGCCGGTCGATTTCCCGACGCAGGGCATCGCCGTATTGCCCGTCCAGATCGACGAGCGTTTCGATTCCCGCTTCGTCGAGGACCGCCAGCAGTTCCGACACCGGGCGGCCCGGCCAATCGCCGCTGGCGTCGCCGAACGCGCCGCCGAGATGGTTGTGGGCGTCGATTGCCGGGAATTTCGGCTTGTCCGGCGCGCCCGCGTGGGCGACGCGCAGCGCCGGCCGGGGCGCGAACGCCGCCAGCGTCAATTCCTGATCGTCGTTGCCGGATGCCTTTCCCGGCGTCATGGCGCGTTTCCTCCTGGTGGCCCCGATCGCCATCAGACTCGCAGCACCCGCACGCCGCGCGTCGTCAATTCGTGCACGAAATCGTCCGGCGTCGCCTCGTCCGTGACGAGCAGATCCATCGCCGTCACCGGCGCGACGAAGGCGGCGGCGGCGCGGCCGCATTTGGTG
>JAICJJ010000461.1 GCA_025928535.1 Thermomicrobiales bacterium | reverse complement strand
TGCCGAGCCTGTCGAGGCATCTCGTGCTCCGTATCCATGAATGACGAGATGCCTCGACTTCGCTCGGCATGACGAAGCCGCGCCGTCGTCTCGCTTGCCGTCTTGCCGTCTTGCCGTCTTGCCGACTTCACGTCTACACGTCCGTCCGCCACGTTTCCCAGAGCCGGTAGTTGCCGGTCGGGAGCACGTGGAAGTCCTTGACGTATTTCTGGGTCGCGGTGTTGCCGCCCGGATAGAAGAGAAAGATGAACGGCGCGTCGTCGAGGTGCAGTTTCTGGATCTGGTTGTAGAGGTCCTGGCGCTTGGCCTTGTCGGTTTCCGACTGCGCCTGCACGATCAACTTGTCGACTTCCGGGTTGCTGTAGTTCGACCCCATTGCCTTGGCGCCGCCGGAGCCGAGGGCGGCGAAGGAGGCCAATTCGTCCGGATCGACGATGTCGGTCGTGTAGTACGCCTTGCAAAGTCCGAAGTCGAAGGTGGTGAACAATTTCTGGAGCAAGGTGTTGCCGTCGACCGCCGTCACCGTGATCTGGCCGCCGATCTGGGCCAGGTCGGCGGCGATGAGTTGGCAGATTTGCGCCTGCGTGGTGTCGCCGGCGGTGTAGATCAACTCGCCTTTGAAGCCGTCCTTGCCGGACGATTGCGCGACGAGTTGCTTGGCCTTGTCGAGGTTGTAGGGATAGCCCGGCGAATTGGGATCGTGGCCCGGCATCAGCGGCAGAAACGTCGTCGCCAATTTGCCCGCGCCGAAGAGGACGTTCTGGATGATGGCGTCCTTGTTGACCGCGTAGTTCATCGCCTGCCGCAACGTCTTGTCGTCGAACGGCTTGCGCGTCACCTGGATCGAAATGATGTCGATCCGGGCGACCGCGTCCTCCAGCAAGACGACGTCCGGATTGGCTTTCATCGGATTGAGTTGGTTGTAGGGCACGAGGGTGACGATGTCGAGTTCGCCGCCCTGGAACTGGAGCATCCGGGCGTTGGCGTCGGTGAGGACCTTGAAGGTGGCGCCGTCGAGATAGGGCTTGCCGGCTTCCCAATAGTTCGGATTCTTCTTGAGCACGACCTGCACGTCCGGCTCGCGCGAATCGAACATGAACGGCCCGGAGCCGATCGGCTTCTGGAAAAACTTGTCGCCTTGCGCCTCGAAGGCTTTTTTCGGAAAGATCGACGCCGCAAACATCGCGACATCGGCTTCGAAGGGCGCCCAGACGCTCTTGAGCTTGACGACGGCGGTTTTCGGATCGGGCGCTTCGGTCGTGTCGATCGCCGTATACATGAACTGCCAAGGCGCCCCCTGGATCGTGGACGCCCGTTTCAGGCAAAAAGCGACGTCTTCGGCGGTGACGGGCGAGCCGTCGTGGAATTTGGCGTCGCGCAGGTGGAACGTGTACGTCTTGCCATCGGGGCTGACGTCCCACGATTCGGCCAGACCCGGCTCGAGCGACTTGCCGTCCGGAGCCGGGCGGATCAATTGGTCGTAAAAGAGCAGCATCGTCCAGATGCTCATGTTGTCCGGCGGCATCGGCGGATCGAAACTGGTCACGTCCTGATCGGCCAGGCTCATCGTGATCGTGCCGCCGCTTTTCGGCTGCTCGGCTTGCGCGGCGGCGAGCGACGCCGCCAGCGGCGACCGCCCGCCAAGCCCGGCGAGGGCGAGGCCGGCGCCGCCGACCGCGCCGAGTTGGAACAGGCGTCGGCGCGTGACGCGCCATTCCGCCCATTGCCGCTCGGCCAGTTCCGGATCGGTTGGAACGTATCGCGTCGGGAATCGTTGGGGGAATCGATCGCTCACGGGATGTGCCTCCTCGCGCTGCGTCGTCGCTCTCGTCGGCCGTCGGGTGGCGTCAGGCGCCGGGTTCGATGGGCCGCGACCGCGCGACGCGCCGGATAGTAGCGCAGCGCTCGATCGGGCGAAAGACGACCGCCCGTCTCCCACCCGTCATTCCGAACGAAGTGCGGAATCCGTGCTCGTCGCGCTCGGCATGAGACGGAATGAACGGATTCCTCCTGCGTCGGAGTGACGGGGCGGACGGATGCGACGCGGGCGCGTCGCATCGATCGGCTCTCCTCGACCCGCGTCATGGGAGGTACTTCCGGGGAACCATCCATTCGAGGGCGGCGAACGTGCCGGCGACGACGGCGCTGGCCGTCAGCAGCCAGCGGCCGGTCTCGGGCATCCGGCCGCCGGCGACGCCGAGGAGCAAGCCGACCGCGACAACCCAGACGGCGTTGACGACCACGACGGCCAGCACCAACCCGCGCCGAACCGGAACGGTCCACACCGCCAGCGCGAGCGCCGCGCCGTAGACAATGAGAATGGCGGCGATCGCAAAGATCAGCCCAACGGGGATCACGACGAGGACGACGGCGAGCCAGGACGCAAAGACGGCTGCCAGCACGCCGCCGGCGATGACGACGAGGCCATCGACGAGCAGGAGCCGCCGCGCCAGACTCCTCGCCTGTCCCGCCGCCGCCGAATCGCGCATCCCCTCTCCCGATCGATCACGGCCATGCGGCTCGCGGACGGCGCGCCGGTGAACGACGCCGACGAAACGAGGATGCGGCGAGCGGCGCATTTCGTCGCCAGAGGATATCTCACAAAGCGGGCGATGCCGCGGAGTTCGACGATCAGCAGATTCGATCGTCAAGCGCGTCCACGATGTCGGCCAGACGATCCATGGAATAGGCGCTGACGAACAACTCCCAAGCCCGCTCGACTAGACTGCTCGCGAGCGCCGGTTCCGACAAGACGCGCCAGCATTGGCGGGCGATCGTCTCGGGATCGGCGCCGAGGAGGACGTGCGTTCCGTCGACGACGGCGAGGCCCTCCACACCGAGCGCAGTGCTGACGACAGGACGCCGGAAGGCGAACGCCTCGATCGCCTTGATCCGCGTGCCGCCGCCGGCCCGGATCGGCATGACCACGAGATGGGCGTCGCGGTAGAGCAGCGCGAGGTCCGCGACGTAGCCGGTCAACGTCGCCCCTGTTT
>JAICJJ010000562.1 GCA_025928535.1 Thermomicrobiales bacterium | reverse complement strand
CGCCGAGTTTGCGACCGAGGGCTTTTCGGACCACATTACGCGCATGTTTCTCGGTGGTCTGGGCCGCAAACGGCGGCCGGGCGGCGCCAAGCCCAACGGCGCGAAGCCGAGCGAAGACCAGCAACCGTCGTCCTGACGGCTTCTGTCTCGCTACGGCACGATCGACCAGTCGTCCGGCAGCGCATAGCGATAGTACGCCCGGACCGGCCGGCCGTCGCGGCGCAACCGGCCGCGATCGCTCCGGAGCAGGTCGTGGTAAGAGTTTTGCACCTGCACGATTCGGCGCGCCGGCAGGTTGAAGACAACTAGCCCGTAGCGCGCCGGTTCGAGGCTGCGGCGCCTGGTCGCTTCGTCGACGACGCGAAACGGTGCGATTCCGTCCGCGGCCGTCGGCGCCTCCGAATCACGATCCGATGCATCGTCGGCCGCGGCGTTTCCGGTCAGCACGCCGATCAGGTCGCCAAAGAGCGCCGGGTCGAATTCTTCCGCCCGCCGCAGCAATTCGACGTGATCGGCGGCCCCTTTGCTGCATGCGGCGGTCAACATTTTCAACGCGTGCGGCGGGGCGACGAAACTCGTCGCCCCCGATCCGTCGATGATCGTGAAGCGCATCGTGGACATGGATGATTCCTGGTCTGTGTCATCGTTCGCGGCGGCCAACGGCGCCGAGGATCAATGGCGCCGCCCCGCTCGCCTACTGTACCATCCACATTGTCGCCGCCCGGTTGTCGTCCGCATCTCGCGCCGGGGAAGGCAAAAATCCCAATGGCCGATCCCGACATTCGCCCTGAACCATCTTCATCGCGCAGCCGACTCGAAGACGAAGTCCTCGAGATCTTGACCCGCGCCGACCGCCCGCCGACCGTCAGGGAACGGCTGCGTCGCGCCGCGCGCGACGCCCGGCGGCCCCTTCGCCGCGCTGCCCGTTTCAAACCGAGCGCGATCCCGGTCGGCCCCGGCGTCTTGCTCGTCGCTTCGTTCCTGCTGGCGTTCGTCGGCTCGCAGGTGAGCCGCCCGAGTCATCTGCTCGGCTTCCTCTTCGGATTGGCCAGTTTCGTCTGCCTCGTCTTCCTCTGGGCGCCGCGCTTCAACACCGGCTCCGGACCCAAGCGGTGGCGTGGCCGCGACCTCGGCCCGACGACGTCCAACGCGCAGTGGCTCGACGATCTACGCGATCGGTTTCGGCGTCCGCCGCGTCCGTGATCGGTTTTGTGCATCGCTCGTGTGTGTGCTATCGTCGCGCGTCCGTTCATCGTCGCGGCTCGCTCGCTGCATGTCGTTCGCCGCGCAGGTCATGACGTCGAGATCGTCGAGCCGGGAGCATCAGATGCCGAGCGTGGTGTCCGACATCGTCGACGCCTACATCTTTCGTCGGCTGCACGCGCGGATTCAGTTTCTCTTGCTGTTGCGCCGGCCGGACTCCCCGCTCGGCAACACCTGGCAGTCGATCCACGAACAGGTCGAACCGGGCGAAACCGCGCTCGAAGCGGCGGAACGCGCGCTCGTTTCGGCGACGGGACTTTCGGTGGTCGAAGCCTATTCGGCCGACTTCATCAACCAGGTCTACGACCACACTCGCGACGCGATCGTGCTGGCGCCCGTCTTCGCCTTCGCCGTCGCCGCCGGCCCCCTCCGCCTGGGCCCCGAATTCGCCGACCACGCCTGGTGCGAGCGGGAAGAAGCCACCTCGCGCCTCCTCTGGGCCGGGCAGCGCTGGGCGGTCCGGCACATCGAAGAGATCATCGGCTTCGGCGGCGCCGACGCCGAGTTCTACCGCATTCGATAGCCCATTCCAGACCGAAAACTGAGCAAACAGGGTATAATTCACCGCTGAGGCCCGCCCGCAGCGCGGGCCGCATCGTGCCCGGAGCCCTGACATGCCAGACTTCAAAATCGATTCGGACCTTCGCCCCACCGGCGACCAACCGGCCGCCATCGACGCCCTCGTCGAAGGGCTCGACCAGGGACTGCGGCATCAAACCTTGCTCGGCGTCACCGGCTCGGGCAAGACCTTCACCATGGCCAACGTGATCGAGCGGGTCAACCGGCCGACGATCGTGCTCGCCCACAACAAGACGCTCGCCGCCCAACTTTATTCCGAGTTCAAGGAGTTTTTCCCGCACAATGCGGTCGAATATTTCGTTTCGTATTACGACTACTACCAGCCGGAGGCATACATCGCGCATTCCGACACCTACATAGAAAAGGAGGCGCAGATCAACGCGGAGATAGATCGCTTGCGCCACGCGGCCACACAAGCGCTCCTCACGCGCAAGGACGTTATCATCG
>JAICJJ010000498.1 GCA_025928535.1 Thermomicrobiales bacterium | reverse complement strand
CGGCGATGGAACGCTACAAGTTGCCCGGCACGCTCAAGTTTTTCGGCGAGCCGGCCGAAAAGGTCTGCGGCTCGAAGCCGGTCCACGCCGCCAAAGGCTATTTCGACGGCGCCGACGCCTTCATCTCCTATCACCCGCTCAACGCCAACACGACCGTCTGGGAAACGCATTGCGGATCCTACTGGAGCGTCGTCTTCACCTTCGAATGCGCCCATCCGGAAAACTGGCTCACACGCGGCCAATCGCCGACGGCGTCGACCGACAGCGCCGCAAGTTCCCACATCACCGCCCGCTGCCCCGGCGCGATCGACGCCCTCTGCCTGATGTACACCACGACCAAATACACCAAGGAGGCGATGTTCCCGCACACGGGCACCTGGACCCTCAACGAATTCATCCTTGCCGCCGGCGACGCGACCTCCGACAACCTGCCGCCGCGCGTCGCCCAGATTCAGTATTCGTGGCGCTCCCCGTTGCTCGACGTGCAGCAGAAGATCTACGAGGTGCTCGAAAACAACGCCAAGGCGGCGGCGGCCGCCACCGGCTGCGAGGTCTATACGCAGTGGGTGACCAAGACGCGGGTCGGCCTGGCCAACAACGCGATGGCCGATCTGACCTATCGCAACATGGAACTGGTCGGGCCGCCGACCTATTCCGAGGAAGCGTACGCCTTCTGCCGGGAAACGCAGCGGGCCCTCGAACTCGATCCGATGGACCAGCCGTTTTCCGACGCGTACCTGCGGCTCACCCCGCCGCAGGACTACGAAGCGGCGACCCGGACCCTCCTCCCCGCCTGGCAGAAGAATTTCACCTCCGATGATTACGTCGATTACACCTGGCACGCGCCGACGGTCCGCGTCTACACCGGCCGGCCGTCCCTGCGTCCGCCGTATCCCGGCTACGTCTACCCGAATTGGGCCTACCTGGCGATGGGCGGCCGGCCGGAATTGATCGACCCCGGCATGTTCCTCGCCGGCAAGACGATCGCCGGCACGGCGCTCGATCTGATCGAGCGGCCGGCCGAATTGGCGAAGGCGAAAGCGGAATTCGACGAGCGGACCGGTGGCGGCGTCGGCGGCTCGAAGTGGGTCGCGCCGCTCTTGCCGGCCGACTTCTTCCCGCCGATCGACCTGCGCTGGCCGGAATACGTCACGACCGTGCGTGGCGAAGAATGGTGGCTGCCGACGCCGAACCCGGACGCCCGGCAGCGGATCGGGTAAAGGACGTTCCCTCACCCCCAACCCCTCTCCCATTGCGATGGGCGAGGGGAGCACGATGCGTTTGCGGCGTTCGTCTCCCCTCTCCTGCCGCAGCGGGAGAGGGGCTGGGGGTGAGGGCAATTCGGAGCACCACCACCCATGAAAGACTACGCGTCCTACAGTTACTGGCTGGAAACCTGCGGCGACGATCTGACGCCGCGGCCGCGCCTCGACGGCTCGGCCGAGGTCGATGTCGCCATCCTCGGCGCCGGCTTCACCGGGCTCTGGAGCGCGTACTACCTGCTCCAGCGCGATCCGTCGCTGCGGATCGGCATCCTCGAGCGGGAGATCGCCGGTTTCGGCGCTTCCGGCCGCAACGGCGGGTGGTGCTATCCCGGCTTTCCCGTCTCGCTCGGCGGCTTGCGCGACCGCTTCGGACCGGACGTCGCCCGCGATGTCGCGATCGTGATGCACGAGACGGTCGATGAGGTCGGCCGCGTCGTGCGGCAGGAAGGCATCGACGCCCAATGGCATGAAGGCGGCGTCCTCCGCTTCGCCCGCGGCCCGCACCAACTCCCCTCCATCGACGCCAGTTTGCGCACGGCGGAAGGACTCGGCCTCGACGCCTACTACCAGCAACTGACGGCCGACGAGACGCGGGAACGGGTCAACGTGACCGACGTGCGCGGCGCGGTCTACATGCCGCATGGCGCCGCGGTCCACCCGGGGCGACTGGTGCGCGGACTGGCGCGGGCGGTCGAACGGCGCGGCGCCACGATCTGGGAGCAAACGCCCGTCGTCGACTACGTTCCCGGCCGCGCGCCCCGTTTCCTGACCCCATACGGCGAGGTGCGCGCCAAAACGCTGCTGCTGGCGGGCGAAGCGTATCTGACCCAGTTGCCGAAATTGCGCCGCGCCATGATTCCGGTCTATTCCCTGATCATCCTGACCGAACCGCTCGGTCCCGAACTCTGGAGCCAGATCGGCTGGCGCAATCGCGAATTGCTCAGTTCCTCACGCTATTCGGTCGACTATCTCCAACGCACCGCCGACGGCCGGATTCTCTTCGGCGGCCGCGGCGCCCCCTACCGGATGGGCTCGCTCATCGCCGACACGCTCGATCGACACGAACCGACCCACGCGATGCTGCGCCGGCTGATGATCGAGTGGTTTCCGATGCTGCACGACGTCCGCATCACCCACGCCTGGGGCGGGCCGCTCGGAATGCCGCGCGACTGGATGCCGACGACCTCCTACGACGCGGCGGCCGGCGTCGCCCGCGCCGGCGGCTACACCGGCTCCGGAGTCGCCACGACCAACCTCTTCGGCCGGGTCATGGCCGATCTGATCACCGGCGCCGTCACCCCGCTGACCCGCCTGCCGACGGTGAACCATCGCTCCCCCAATTGGGAGCCGGAACCGTTGCGCTGGCTCGGCATCCGTTATGTCCAGGAAGGCTTCAAGCGCCTCGACGACCGCGCCCAACGCACCGGCGTCGCCCCGAGCGGCCGATCGCTGGCGGAAAAATTGGGCGAGCACTGAATGG
>JAICJJ010000403.1 GCA_025928535.1 Thermomicrobiales bacterium | reverse complement strand
CGGCGCGCTCCTCCCCACACATGAACGCGCTCGGCGCGCCGCCGGTTCCTCGGAACGGTTCGTGCGATCGTCGGTCGCGGCGGCCCCGCCCCCGGATCGGCCGTCGCCGCGGCGACGTGACGCGGGACCGCGCGGCAAACGATTCGGTCGTTTTGGCCGAACTTCATCCATGTCGAATATGAAGAATCGACGTATCCAGCAGGCGGTTGTCCGAAGGCAGATTCACTATTGAATGCACCTGACTCGCGCCGTCGCGGTGCTATACTGCCGGGGCGGATCGGTACGAGGGGAAGCCGACCGCGTGATGCCTTGCTTCGGCCGGCGTCAGGGAAGGGGGACGATCTGCGCGCCTGGCGGACGTGGCTGCGGCCCGGAATGCGGATCAAACGATGGGTGGCGCTCTGCCTCCTGGGAACCGTGCTGACCGGCCTCGCGATCGCGATGGGCCTGGTCTACGCCTATCGCTACTTTCCATTTCCCACCGCCGTCAGCGGCGTCGTTTCGGTCATCACCCTCCAGTTTCTTCCGCGCGAAATTCGGTTCGTCGCTGTGCTGGTCGCCGGCGTCGGCGCCATCGTCGTCGGCTTTTTCCGCCTGCATCAGTCGCTCGTGAGCCCGTTCCTCGCCCGCGCCGAGCCGGGCCGCGATCTGGCCACCATCGTCGCCGAGCATCGTTTCGGCCCGCGCCGGCCGCATCTCAACGTCGTCGCGATCGGCGGCGGCACCGGGCTTTCCACGCTGCTGCGCGGCCTCAAGCGGCACGACATCGCCATCACTGCCATCGTCACGGTGGCGGACGACGGCGGCAGCACCGGGCGCATCCGAAACGAATTCGACATCCCCGCGCCGGGCGACATTCGCAACTGCCTCGTCGCCCTGGCCGACGACGAATCGCTCGTCTCGCGCCTGTTCCGCTATCGCTTCGAAGCCGAGCATTCGGAATTGAACGGGCACGCCTTCGGCAACCTGTTCATCACCGCCCTCAGCCAGGTGACCGGCAGTTTCGAGCAGGCGGTGATCGAATCGGCGAACGTGCTCAACATTCGCGGTCGCGTCTTGCCATCGACGGTGGACAACGTCACCCTCAGCGCCGAATTGATCGACGGCTCGGTGCTGCGAGGCGAATCGAAAATCGGGCACAAGCAGGCTCCGATCAAGCGGGTCTTTCTCGAACCGGACCGGCCGTCCGCCTATCCTCCCGCCTTCGCCGCCATCCTCAACGCCGACCTCATCGTGCTCGGGCCTGGCAGTCTCTACACCAGCGTCTTGCCGAATCTCCTCGTCGACGACATCGCCCAGGCCATCCGCTGGTCGCGCGCCCGCATCGCCTACGTCTGCAATGTGGCGACCCAGACCGGCGAAACCGATCATTTCAGCGCCGCCGATCATGTCCGCGTCATCGTCGACCAGTTGGGACCGAATCTGCTCGATGTGGTCCTCGTCAACAATAACCGCGCTTCCGCCGACGCCATCGGCCCCGAATTGTCGATCGATCCGGTGCTGGCCAACGGCACGCGCGAATTCGACGGCATCCGCGTCATCGCGCGCGACGTCGTCAGCGACCGGAACCCGTTGCGGCACGATCCCGACAAACTCGCGGCAGCCTTGCTCGAGATCGCCCGCGGCGACGAGGCGGCGGATGCGACAATATCCGCAACGAACAACGCGACCGTCATGACGATTTCGGCGCCGCCGCTCGCGGCGACCGGCGGCAAGGAGCGATTGAATGGTCTATCGGGTCGGCATTAATGGCTTTGGCCGGATCGGTCGCCAGGTGTTCAAGGCGATCGTCGACGGCGGGTTCGATGATTTGTTCGAAGTGGTGGCGATCAACGATCTGACGAGTCCCGAAGCGCTGGCGCACCTGCTCAAATACGATTCCACCTACGGGCCGTTCGACGCCGAGATTTCGTCGTCCAAATCGAGCCTGACGGTCAACGGCCGCGTCATCCGGGTTTCGTCCGAAAAGAATCCGGCCGATCTGCCGTGGGACGACGAAGGCGTGGCGATCGCGATCGAATCGACCGGCCGCTTCACCGACGCCAAGAAAGCGGACGGCCATTTCGACGCGGGCGCCGACAAGATCATCATCACCGCGCCGGCGACGGGCGAAGACATCACCATCGTGCTCGGCGTGAACGACAACGCCTACGATCCGGACGAGCACGACATCATCTCGAATGCGTCGTGCACCACCAATTGCCTCGCCCCGGTCGCCAAGGTGATGCTGGATCAATTCGGCGTCCGCAAGGGGTTGATGACGACGGTCCACTCGTACACGAACGATCAGGTCGTGCTCGACGGGCCGCACAAGGATTTGCGCCGCGCCCGCGCCGCCGGCACGAACATCATCCCGACCAGCACCGGCGCGGCCAAGGCGCTCGCGCTCGTCATCCCCGAACTGAAAGGCAAATTCGACGGCTTTTCGCTGCGGGTGCCGACGCCGACCGTGTCGATCATCGATTTCGTCGTGGAAACCGAAAAGAACGTGACCGCCAGAGAGGTCAACGACGCCTTCGAAGCGGCGGCCAACTCGGACGAGTTGCAAGGCATCCTCGGCTACACCGACGAACCGCTCGTCTCCAGCGACTTCCGGCACGATTCCCGTTCGGCCATCGTCGACGGCTTGTCGACGATGGTGATCGGCGACAACCTGGTCAAGGTCGTCGCCTGGTACGACAACGAGTGGGGCTACTCCTGCCGGGTCGCCGATCTGGTCGCCCTCGTCTGCGAAAAAGGCATCCCTGACGCCGATGACGATGACGACGACGAAGACGACACCGACGACGAATAGCCCGGACGCCGCAGGATCATGAGCGAACCAACGCGAAAACGATCGGTTCGCGCCGCCGATGTCGCCGGGCGCCGCGTGCTGCTGCGGGTCGATTTCAACGTGCCGCTTCTCGATGGCGAGGTCGGCGACGACACCCGGATTCGGGCGGCGCTGCCGACGATTCGGCACTTGCTCGACCGCGGAGCCAAGGTCATTCTCGTCAGCCATCTCGGTCGGCCGAAGGGAAAACCCGATCAACGCTATTCACTGGACCCGGTTGCGCGGCGGTTGGCGGATCTGCTCGGGCATACGGTCGTGCTGGCTCCTGGCGTCGTGGGGCAGGAGGTCGCGACGGCAGTCGAGGCGCTGCCGGCGGGATGGGTCTTGCTGCTCGAAAACGTCCGGTTCGAGCCGGGCGAAGAACGCAACGATCCGGCGTTCGCCGCGGCGCTGGCCGATCTCGCCGATCTCTATGTGAACGACGCCTTCGGCGCAGCCCATCGCGCGCATGCCTCGACGGTCGGCGTGGCGGAACGGTTGCCTGCCTACGCGGGCTTCCTGCTCGAGCGCGAAACCGCCGTCCTGGGCCAACTGCTCGATCGGCCGGAGCGGCCGTTCATCGCGATCCTCGGCGGCGCGAAGGTTTCCGACAAACTCCCGGTCGTCGGCAATCTGCTCGACCGCGTCGATGGCCTGCTGCTCGGCGGCGGCATGGCCAACACCTTTCTCCTCGCGCTCGGCCACCCGATCGGCGCGTCGCTCGCCGAACCGGATCGCGTCGACGACGCGCGGG
>JAICJJ010000071.1 GCA_025928535.1 Thermomicrobiales bacterium | reverse complement strand
TCGAGCCGTTCGATCCCTACTGGTACGAAGACCCGATCCGCGCCGACAACCTCGACGCCCTGGCCGCGTTCGCGGCGGGAACGCATGTGCCGGTCACGCTGAGCGAGACGATCGCCACCCGCTGGGGCTTTCGGGAAGCGTTCGCGCGCGGGGCGGTCGGCATCGCGATGCTCGACGTCTCGTGGTGCGGCGGCGTTTCGGAAGCGAAAAAGATCGCGACGATGGCGGAAGCGCATCAATTGCCGGTCGCGCCGCACGATTGCACCGGCCCGGTCGTCCTCGTCGCCTCGACCCACCTTTCGCTCAATCTCCCGAACGCGTTGATTCAGGAAACGGTCCGCGCCTACTACACCGGCTGGTATCGCGACCTGGTCACGACCTTGCCCGACATCCGGGAGGGAACGATCGCGCCGCCGCCGGGACCGGGACTCGGAACCGAACTGCGGCCCGAACTCTGGGAGCGGCCGGACGCCGTCGTCCGCTGGTCTCGCCTCTGACGTCGAAATCGGCGAACGGGCACGACGCCCGCATTGGCTCCGGAATCGAAACGAGGAGCGGTATTCATGAGCGCCCACAAGATCGCGATCATCGGCGGCGGCAGCGCCTACGTTCCCGGCATCCTCCACTCGCTCGCCGAGAGTGGCGAGGGATTCGCCGGCGGCGAAATCGCGCTGATGGACATCGACGCGAGCAGGCTCCCGATGATGCAAGCCATCGGCGAGCGGATGGCCGCGGCGGCGCCTTCGACGCTGACGGTGACGCAGACCACCAGCCTCGACCAAGCCCTGGACGGCGCGACCTTCGTCCTGACCAACTTCCGGCCCGGCGGCCTCGAAGGGCTCCGTCTCGACGAGACGATTCCCCTGCGCTACGGCGTGCTGGGTCAGGAGACGACCGGACCCGGCGGCGTCTCATTCGCGTTGCGTTCGATTCCCCAGGTGCTCGACCTCTGCCGGGCGATCGAACGCCGCTGCCCCGATGCCTGGCTGATCAATTACACGAATCCGGCCAACTTCGTCGCCGACGCCATCCACCGGCAAAGTTCGGTCCGCGCGGTGACGCTGTGCGATGGCGGCGGCAACGGCCAGCGCTACACGATGCCCGAACTGCTCGGAGTTCCGCGCGACGCCGTCCGGGTCCGCGCCGCGGGCATCAACCATCACACCTGGATTCTCGAATTGCGGATCGGGGATTCAGACGGTTATCCAATCTTGGCGGACGTCGCAAGCGCCCTGCCGGAGCCGCACGACCGCCGGTCGCGCTTCCGGAGTTTCGGCGCGTGGATGCTGGCGCGCTACGGCGTCTGGCCGGCGAACGAGAGTTACCTGTTCCCCTATTTCGAGTACGAACAAGCCCTCGCCGATTACCGGGACGGCCATTCGCTCCACCAGTTGTTCATGAACGACTTGCCGGTCCATTGGGCGCGCTTCGCGGCGATGGCCGACGGCTCGGAATCGCTGACGCTCGACGCGAGCAAGCATCACACGGATGTGGGCCACGGCGACATCGCGGTCCAGGTGATGTTGGCGATCGCGACGAACACGCCGCGGGAATTCCACGTCAACATGCCGAACAGTGGAGCGATCAGCAACCTTCCGCTCGGCACGATCGTCGAGACGCCGGCCATCGTCGATGGCAGCGGGATCAGACCGCTCTGCATGGGCGAGTTGCCGCCCGCGGCGATCGGCCTGGCGCGCGAACTCGTCGCCTGGCAGCAACTCTCGGTCGATGCCGCCCTCAGCGGCGACCGCGACCTGGTGGTGCAGGCGCTGCTGGCGCATCCCTGGGTCAACTCGACCGCGACCGCCGAGCGCCTGACCGATGACCTGCTCGCCGCCCACGCGGCGTTTCTGCCCCAGTTCGCCGACACCGGCCGAACGCACGCCTGAGTCGCGACCGCGAATGCGAAGGCAATAGCGACCGACGCGACCCGCACGCCAGCCGGTCCGGCCGGCGGCGATTCACGGCGATCAGCGAAACGTGGCCAGGACGCCCACTGCCCGAACGATCTCGTCCGGCGGCACCCGCACGTCGCCGGTGAAGGGGTAATCGAGGACGAGAATCACGAAGAGGACGAGCGTGATGATCGTCGTCAGCGTCGACGTCATCACGATTTGCGCCCGCACCCGCGTCACGCCGTAGAGATAGGTGTAACTGACGACCAGCATCGCCCCCAAAAGCAACACCAGCCAGAGCACCGGCGGCACGGCCAACCGGCTGTCGACAACGAGCGCCTGACGCTGCATCCGCAAGGCGTTGAATTGCTGCAACAGTTGATCGTAGAGAATCGCCTGTCGCGGATCGGTCGGATCGATGACATGGATGGCCGCGCCGAGATCGGCCAGCGCCCGATCGACTTCGGGACTCGAATCGCCATGCGCCAGCCGCGGCCATTCGTCGGTGATGAGCGCCTCCGCGTAGGCGCGCGCGCGATCGACGATCGGCCCGCCGATGGCCGGCGGCAATTGCTGCGACGTTTCGCCGATCGCGATCAGAATCTCGGCTTCCTGCGCGGCGCCGGTTCGCGCGTCCTTGAATTCTTCCCAGACGATGACGAGGACGAACGGAGCGAGCACGGCGTAGACGACGCCGAGCACCGCGTAGATGAACCCTGCGACGTCATTGTGGGCTTGCAACACCGGCAGCGGCACGAAGCGTCGCACCAGCAGCAGCCCGCCGATGGCCAGCGCGACCGCCGCGCCGATGACCGCGACGCCGAGCAGGAGCGTCGGGACGGTCGACAGAAGGCGCATCAGCATGCGGCATCCTCCAGTCGACCGCCGGTTCGTCCCTAGTGAATCGCGCCGAGATCGACCGTCGTCGGGCCGAATTGCAGGACGTATTGATCGGACGACGGCGGCACGACGAAGAGGAGCAGCACCTTCTTCGTTTCGCCCGGTGCCAGCGACAGCACGTCGTTGGGGCCAAGCGCCGGATCGATCCCGACCAGACCGGCGATGACGCCGGACCCCGAATCGAGCGGCGACACGCCGCCGCCCGGCTGGGAACGCAACTGCGCCTGATTCATCGCGAATTGGGCCGGAGCGCTCCCCTGGTTGGTGACGGCGACGATCAACGGCAGCCAATCGCCGTCGGCCGACGGCGGCAAGCCGAATTGCGGCAAGGTGTTTCCGCGCGTCGCGGTCTCGACCGACAGCGCCAATTTGTCATTTGCCGGCGCCGCCGCGGCGGCCGGCGGTTGCGTCGGAGGCGGCTCCGAAGTCGCGGTCGGCGCGGGCGGCGTCGGCTTCGGCACGGCGACCGTCGGCACAGCGGCGGCGACATCGGCGCCGTGCGACGCGTTCGCCGAAGGCGCCGGCGGGAAGGTCGGCACGATCGGCTGCAAGGCGACGGTCGGCTCGGCATCCGGCCCGCCGACGCCGAGCGCGACGGCGGTCTGGTTAGCGGCAAGCGACGCGGCGGTGGTCGGCGGCAGATCGGCCGCGCTAGGCGCCTGGGTCGACCGGCTCGAGGCAGTCGCCGACGGCAATGCCGGCGGCGCCGCGCGCGACCCGCCGAAATCGGTCGGAATGTGGCCAGTCCCGAACAGCGCGGCGGCGGCCAGCAAGCCGACCAGACCGCCGAGGCGCAGCGCCCAGGTCCAGCGGTTGCGGCGATGCGACCGCGGCACGAGATGGTTCGCCAGAAGCGGCGGCTGCAAATTCCAGTCGCGCTGGGAGGCGGTCGAAACGGGCGCCGCCGGCTGGCGGATCACCGGATCGAGTCCGTTGGCGGCGGACGCCGCTTGCGGTCGCGAGCCGTTCGTGGTTCCGAACGAGCGGGCAGGGTCGGGCGCGCGGCCGGGAAAGACGTCCGGATCGTCGAAGATGTTTGTCGCCGCGCCGTTCGAGCGGACGCGTTCCGGCAGAGCGGCGGGGATGCTTGCCTGCGGCAGCGGCGGCAACATGGCGCGGGCGAAATCGTCGCCCGGCGGCGCGTCCGCCGGCATGCGGCGGGCGCCGTTGCCGGCGAACATCGCGATCACGTGGCCCGCCGCCGGGTGGCCGTCGCGCATCCGGATCGGCAACGTATCCCGCTCGGAATAGGGCGTCGAGCCGGGGGCGGAAATCGACAGCACGACCGTGCCGTCCCATTTCAACATCGGCGCCGGCCGCAGCCAGGCGCGCGGAATGTCGAGCACGATCGTCCCGCCGCGGGCGAAGGCGACGGAACGATGCGTCACGATCATGCGCGCGGCCAGATCGACGTCGTCGCCGACGAGGTAGACCTGCCCCTCCCAGACGACGCCGTCGGCTTGCAGCGCCCGCCAGGCGGCGCCGCGCGGCCGCCCGACGAGTGGCGTTTCGCGCGGATTGGTGCGAAGATCGTCCCGGTCTGGCATGCCGCCCTCCTCGGCGCTTCGGCCGGAACTGGCGCGTCGATTCCGAACCGCGGCCGTCTCACGACGTCCGCCCGGGGCCGCCCGTCCCGCCCGCCGCCTCCCATCCTCGGCGGCGCTGCGAAAGGATGAACGTACACCCCGTACGTACATAGTAGCACATCCGCCGGAGGCAGCGCGCGGTCTGAATTCGCGAGTGCGGCAGCGCGACCGCGGTTCGAGGGAGCCGCCCCAGCAACTTGCTCCCTCCACCCCCGTCATCCTGTCCCCTCCACGCCGTCATCCTGCCCCCTCCATCCCGTCATCCTGAGCCGCAGCGAAGGATCTCGTTCTTCTTGACGACAGAAAAAAAGTTGCCGCGACAGGCTCGGCATGACCGTTGGGCGCGGCACGACGATTGGACGCGGCGCGACCGCATGGGCAGGTGCGCTTCAGCGCGGCCCGTCAGCCGATTTGGGCAATCCTGTCCCTGTCCGCATCCGCCGAATAGGTAGTTCTCCCAATAGCGAACCGCGCTGACGTCTCGTAGGCTCAGGATGCGCGTTGACGGAACGACGGCCGGCGGCGCGCCGCGACGGGAGGGTGGGATGACTCCGCTCCGTGGAGACGAGATCACTCGGCGAACCCTGCTCGGCCTCGCCGCGCGCGCCAGCGGCGTCCTTGCCGCTGGCGCCAACGGAGCGGCGGCCAAACCGCGCAAGAAGAAACATCGATGCCCGAGTTGCCGGCGCTGCGGCAAAGCGTGCTGTCCGGCAGACCGACAATGCGGGGGCGGCTCCTGCGTCGTTCCCTGCGCGAGCGGCGGGTGCGGAGCCTTTCCGGCCGCTTGTTCCCTCTTTCCGGTCGACAACGTCTGGCGCGCCCGCGTCGATGGGTTGCGCCCGGACGCCAATTCGGACGCCTACGTCGCGTCGGTCGGCGCGTCCGGCGGACTGCATCCCGATTTCGGCGCCGGCGTCTTCGACGGCGGTCCGATCGGCATTCCGTTCATCACGATCGACGGCGGCGTCACGCCGGCGGCCATCACGTTCGCCTACGCCGACGAAAGCGACCCCGGCCCCTATCCGATTCCGCCCGACGCCCCGATCGAAGGCGGCGCGTGCAGCCGTGGCGACCGGCATCTGCTCGTCGTCGACGCGAGCGATTGCACCCTCTACGAGGTCTACGCCGCCCAATCGCGCCGGGACGGAAGTTGGCGGGCCGGATCGGGCGCGATCTTCGACCTCCGCTCGAATGCCCTGCGGCCACGGGGCTGGACATCGGCCGACGCGGCCGGGCTGCCGATCTTGCCCGGCCTGGTCCGCTACGAGGAAGTCGCCGCCGGCGAGATTTTGCATGCGTTGCGCTTCACCGCGCCCCGCACCCGGGACGATTTCATCTGGCCGGCCCGCCATGCCGCCTCGTCCAGCGGCGATCCGAATTTGCCGCCGCTCGGCCAGCGCTTCCGGTTGAAATCGACCGTCGATCTCAGCGGGTTTTCGGCGTCCAACCGCGTCATCCTGACCGCCTTGCAACGCTACGGCATGTTCCTCGCCGACAACGGCTCGGCCTGGTTTCTTTCGGGCGTGCCGGACGACCGCTGGGACAACGACGACCTGCACGCATTGCAAACCGGAATTCACGGCGGCGACTTCGAAGCCGTCGACGAATCGTCGCTCCAAATGGACCCCGATTCAGGCCAGGTTCGTTGAGTCCCGCCACTGGGCGGAGGAGGACGTCATGGACAACCGCGGCATCGACACCCTGACCCGGCTCGCGGTCGCGTCGCCTTCACGACGCGGCCTCCTGCGCCTCGCGCTCGGCGGCGCGCTCGCGTCCGGGCTCGCGCCTTCGGCGGCGCCGGCGTTCGCCAAGCCGAAAAAGCGCCATCATGGCGGGGGGGCCTGTGCTCCGAGCGGGCAACCGGGCGCCCGCTTCACCGTCCAGGGGCGGTCGATTCTCAATCCGGCTGGGAATCCCGTCCTGCTCCGCGGCGTCAACAAGATGTCGGTCTTCGACGACGACGATCCGACCGGGAGCATCTCTTTTCCCGAAATCCGGAAAACCGGCGCCAACACGGTCCGAATCGTCTGGGCGATCCGACCGAGCCTCGGCAGCAAGGGACCGAAGACCGATCCCAATGTCCTGGAGCAACTGATCGCCACCGCGATCGCCAACCATCTCCTGCCGATGGTCGAATTGCACGACGCCACCGGCAAATGGTCCCGGCTCGGCGATCTCGTCGCCTACTGGACCCAACCCGCCATCGTCGACATCATCGGCCGGCATCAGAACGCCCTCCTCGTCAACATCGGCAACGAAGTCGGCAACGACCGGATCAGCGACCACACGTTCATCGCCGGCTACACGAAGGCGGTGCAGGCGATGCGTTGCGCCGGCATCCGCACGCCGCTGGTGATCGACGCCCCGGATTGGGGCAAGAATCTGGCGGTGCTGAACGACACGGCCTCCGCGCTGCTGGACGCCGACCCGGACCACAACCTGATCTTCTCCGTCCACATGTACTGGGGGATCAGCGACGGGGCGGACGCCGGGTACATCCACGATCAGCTCCAGGCGGCGCATGACGCCAACTATCCGCTCATCGTCGGCGAGTTTTCGCAATATGGCGCCTACAACGGCAACGACAGTATTTGCGCGCCGGACGGCGAAATCGACTACCAGGCGATTCTGGCGGAGGCCAACCGGCTCGGGATCGGCTGGTATGCCTGGGAATGGGGGCCGGGCAACGCCTATGGCGATCCACTCTGCGCGGTCATGGATATGACGACTGATCGGACGTTCGCCACGTTGCAGCCGGGCTGGGCGCGCGATGTCGCGCTGGACAGCTCGTACAGCATCCGCAATACCGCGTCGACCATCGTGTAGGCGGCGCGACAGCCGCCGCATCCAACGATCGCCGCACGCCGTCCGGCCGGCTGACATCCTGATGTAACTGCCGCGAGCGGCTGCAAAACTTCGTTCGCGCGCTCAATTCGACACGACGCCAAGTTGCCGTTGACGAGACATCCACGCACAGCTGCGAGTTACGTCCGGATGTCAGCCGCTGTCGATTGACAGCACTCCGTCCCGGGCGTAGGGCGCCGCTGCTCCGCGCGTCGTCAGCAATGCGCACCGTCCCGCACTCAGCAGGATCCACGTGGATCTCGACCGCTTCGATCGCTGGACGCGATTCGTCGCCCGCCGCGCGACCCGGCGCACGGCCGTCGGCCTTGGCCTTGCCGGGCTGGCCGCGGTCCTCACCGGCCATGAGAGTCGGGCCGCTCCCTGCCACCGCCCCAACGTCCGCTGCGGAAAGGGCGCAATACCGTCTGCTGTGCCACGCCGTGCGCGCCCGACGGCGGTTGCCCGGCGCCGGACACCACGTGCTCTGCCGATGGCGACGCCGGGATCCCGACCGTCAAGTGCTACGGCGGGGCGTGCGACTGCGCGACGCAGATTGATAGGGGACAACCCTTCTGCTTGGCCGGTGGGATCTGCACCGACACTCCGTGCACGACGAACGCCGATTGTCCCAACGCCGGAGACGCCTGCGTGGTCGACAGCACCTGCCTCAGCGGAAGCGGCACGGCCTGCGCGTCTCCGTGCCAGACGATCTCGAGCCATGTCCGGGCGCGCGCGATGGACGTGCCGAGGACGCCTGGGTGAACGCGCCCTGCCGTCCGGCATGGTGAGGTCTGCTGGGGTGGTCTGACGTGTACGGCTGCAGCCGCAGACCATGGCTTTGTCTGCGGCTGAGGCACAGACCCGCGGCCGCACCGAATAGCACGACGAGCAGCGGCGAGGTCCGACCCGCACCGCTGTCAGCCGGTCACCGAAGCGGGCGGTGCGGGCGGCGCGGGTGGCGAGGGCGCGACGGCCCACCGCGGCCCCGTCCATGTGGCGGCTGCCGTGCGGTCGGTCGCCGCCTGGCGCGCACTGGCCGCCGGGTCGGCGCGGCGTGCCGGCTACCGGTCGTCGCGACAACACCGATTCGGGTTGTCGGGACAGACGTGGTGGCCGAGGGGGCAGACCCACTGGGTATGGTCGGCCGCCGAGCAGTGCCCGTCGCCAATCCCCAAGTAGGGGAATCCGGCCGGGCAGCAGAGGCGCTCCGAGCCGGGTTCGTCGACGCCGCCGTCCGTGCATTCGCACAGACAGGTGGCGGGGTTGTACGCCCGCCACGGGTAGGCGGGGCAGACGATCTGCTCCCGCGTGCACTGGCCGTGGCAGCAGGAGCCGGGCGCATCCCCGGGGACCATCTGGCAGTTCGACCCGTCCGGCCCGGGCCGACACACGTCCGTCCCGTTGACGCAGACGCGCACCTGGCAGGTGGTGCAGGGGGCGACGCTGGGACAGCACTCGTCGCGGCCCACGCACGACCCGTCGGCGCACCGGCGCTGGCCGGCGCAGCAGACGCCGCGGGAGACGCACGCGCCATTCGGACAGCGCTGTTCATCCGGGCAGCACTGATCCTGGGGCACGCACGAGCCGTCGGCGCACGTCCACTCCTGCGGGCAGCACTTGGCCGCGCTCACGCACGTGCCATCGGCGCACCGCCGCTCGCCGGGGCAGCACTGCGTTTTGGCGTCCACGCACGCGAACCCGGTCGACGATTCCGGATCCGCGCAGCGTTTCTCGCCGCGGCAGCACCGCCCCTGGCGGGGACAGGTCCCATCGGCGCAGGGCTGCGCGTCAGCGGCGGCGCACTGCCCCCCTGACAGTAGCCACAGGCCGCCCCGCTGCCCAGGCAGCGCACCCGCTCCAGCGCCGGATCCGCCACGCAGGCCCCGTCCCGACACATCTGGCAGTCGGTGCAGGCGGCACAGTCCGGCGGCAAGGGGGGGGCTGGTGGTGGTGGTGCTTTCGTGTGGTCCGCGCCGCCGCCCCGTGCGTCCTGGCGCGCGCCGCCGTCTGGGTGGGCGTCGGCGACGGAGCCGCGGCTCCGTCGTGGGACGGATGGTCGTGGCGGTCGTGGCGGTCGCGGCGCTGGCGCTGCGCGCCCTGCGGCGAACGCGCCGGATTGGAGGCGTGGGGCGGCTTGGGCTTGAGCCGGTGCGGCGTGACCGCGGCCGCGGCGCCGGCGTGCGCCATCAAGGC
>JAICJJ010000132.1 GCA_025928535.1 Thermomicrobiales bacterium | reverse complement strand
AGGGGTGGTGAGGCGGCTGCGGCTTAGCCCGGCCGATGCCGCCGGGTCCGGCGGCGGCGAGGGCGCCAACGAATGCCCCCAACCCCCGGCCCACTACCGAACGACGGGAGGGCAGCGCTCCGACCTGACGCGCCAATTGATCCAGCATGCCCTTGTCCATGTCGTCCTCCGCGCGCACTCGCCGGCGAACGCCGGCATCATCGGCGGGGCCATCAGTTCGCGTTCGCCGCCCGCCGCGATTGTGGGGTAAGCGTTGACCGTGGTCAATCAATCGCGCATGAAATCGGCATGAGGGCCAAGTGATGGCGCGGGGTCGGGCGCGCCCGTCGCACAAACCACCGGATTGACGATGGCCGGGGCGATGCACCGCAACGCCGGGGAATTGGCGTTGTCCGCCAAAGACGTCTGGCGGCGGCGCCGCCGGCCGTCGCTTGATGGCCGGCGACCGACTCGCCGCCTGGGTCGGCTCCGTTTCCCGCCCTCCAATCACGCGCCTACTTGCATTGGTTCTTGCGCGTGCAGGCGAAGCGCTTCTTGCAGTCGGAATTTTGGCAGCAGGTGTCGCCCTTGCCCCCCTTGTTGCCGTTTTTGTACTGGCACTTGCCGTTGCCGCCGCAGATCAGGCCCCGGCCGCAATTCTTGTCGCTGTTGCAACGCTTGCCCTTGCAGCCGCCGCCGGCCGGCGCGATCCCCTGGGCGCTGACGCCCATGGCGCGCCCGGCAAGGACCGAGGCGCCGAGCGCGGCCACGGTCCGCACCGCCGTCCGCCGGCTCTCGGCGCCGCCGAGGCGCCGGGCGAGGCGGTCAAAGGCAACGTCATCCATCGTCGTGCTCCTCCCCTGAACGATCGCTGCCGTCCACAGCGATCCACGATCGGCGTCTCTCGGAACTCCCGGTCGTGCCGCGCGAGGTCCGGCATCACTATTGAAGGCCAGCCCAGTATCCGGCTCGCACGGCAATGTGTCAACGAGTGAAGCCGCTGGCGCCGGGGCTCATGCGCGAGCGGAGGGGCGAAGAAAGGGCTGCATGCTGAACGGGTTCGATGCGTTCAGCCGCCGTAGCGAAGCCCCACATGCAGTCTGCGGCATTGGACGTTCCGATCATCGTCGCCCCCAGCAGTCTGGCGGCCGCTGTCGGGTAGATGCCGAACGCCGCCGGGTTGCCAGCGTCATCGATCGGTTGCCGGCTATCCACTTGCATCGGTGCAAGGATGGCGCCTTCGGCGAGGACGCCAGCCCGATCCATGTCGGCGCCGGTCCTACGGTCATGGCGTTGCGGCGCGATGCCGCCGGGAGCCTGTTGCATCGGACCGGCATCCGCCGGCTCGCGAAGTGCTTACGCACCCACAGTCAGCATCCCGAGCAGACCGTCGCCCTCGTCGTCGCCCCCCTCCCCCGCTCGCGCATAAGCCCTGTGACCCTCCGCGTGACGGCTTGACACCGCAACACATGCCCCGATACTGTGCTGTGGAATCGTTCCCACAAGGAGCGCGGGGTGGCCACCATTCACGATGTCGCGACGCGCGCGGGCGTTTCCCGATCGACCGTTTCCCGCTTCATCTCGGGGCGGGGGTACGTCAGCCCCGACGCCCGAGCGCGGATCACGGCGGCGATCGAGGAGATCGGGTTCGTCCCGAATGCGATGGCGCGCGGCCTCAAGACACGCCGGTCGTCGCTCATCGCCCTGCTCGTGCCGGAAATCGTCAACAGCTTTTACACCACCATCCTGCGCGGCGTGGAGGACGTGGCTAATCGTCATGGATTTCAGGTGATCGTCGGCAACACGGATGAAACAGGCGCGAAGGAACGCGCCTACGTCGAATTGATGATCGCGTCGCAGGTCGCCGGCGTCATCGTTGCCGCAGTCGGCGGGACAGCGGCGTCGTTGGAGCCGCTGCTGCAAAAGCGCGTGCCGACGGTGCTGATCGACCGCGCAATCGACGGCTTCGAGGCCGACATCGTCAAAGGCGACAACGTCGACGGCATGGCCGAACTGGCTCGCCATTTGCTTTCCCTCGGGCATCGCCAGATCGCGCTCGTGAACGGCGATCTCGCCACCGCCGTGGCCCGAGAGCGGGAAGCAGGCTATCGGCGGGCGCTCGCCGAAGCCGAGGTCGCGGTCGACGACGCGTTGATTTCCTCGGGCGACTGGTTCATCGACGACGCGGAACGACGAACGAGCGCGCTGCTCGCCTCCGGACGCCCATTCACTGCGATCCTTGCCGCCAACAATTTCATGGCGATCGGGGCGCTGCGCGCCCTGCGCCAGCGCGGGTTGCGCGTTCCCGAGGAGATCGCCCTGGCCTGCTTCGACGACATCGAACAGGCCGCCGAAATCGAGCCCTTCCTGACGGTGATGGCGCAGCCGGCCTACACGATGGGAACGCTTGCGATGCAGATGCTGCTCGAGCGGATGGGCGGCCACGAGCGGGGGGGGCGCCGTGAAATCGTATTGGCGTCGCATCTGGTGATTCGCCGGTCGTCCGGCGCTCGCGATGCTCGACCCGTCCAATCCGGAGCCGTCGGCAATGGCCGGATTGCGGCCGCCGAACTGGTCGCGAACGGCGACGATGGATCGCCCTCCGCTGAGGACGTCGCCGTCGTCGCGCTAGCATCGGTCGAACGCGGAAAGGAGGTCAGCGCTTTCGGAACCGTGACGTCCATTGCAAAAGACGCCGCACCGAATCGATCGGTTGAAGGGGCGGCGCGAGATGCGGCCGCCACGCCGAGAGGAGACGAGTGATGACGCCAGTCGCAACCGAAAAACTCCTGCATCGTCCGCTTGATCGGCGTGGCCTGATCAAGGGCTCGGCGGCGGCCGCCGGCGCGCTGGCGACGGCGCGGATTCGACCGGCCCGCGCCCAATCGCCGGTGACGCTCCGGGTCGCCGTCTATCAGGAGCCGGCTCGCATCGACGTCCAGAAGGCCTATATCGACGCCTTCCAGAAAGCGTATCCAAACATCAAGATCGCGCTCGAATCGGCGGACTTCAGCACGTACTACACCAAGCTCAACACCAATCTCGCCGCCAACCGCGCGCCCGACGTCTTCATGATGAGCGGCGCGTACTTCTACTCCGGCGCGATGCGCAACACGTTCAAGGATCTCGGTCCCTACGTGAAGCAGGCGAACATCGACCTCTCCAAGTACTTCACCGAGACCGAAAACTCGATGTACCAGGGCAAGTTGCTCGCCGTTCCGGAAGAACTCGACATCCTGGCGCTCGCCTACAACAAGGATCTCTTCGACGAAGCGGGCGTCGCCTATCCCCATGGCGGCTGGACGTGGGAAGACATCCTCGACGCCGCGACGAAATTGACCCGCAAGACGAGCGACGGCCGCCAGACTTACGGCATCTACGCCGTCAACAACGTGCAGGAGATGTGGGGCAACCTCGTCAAGGAAAATGGCGGATCGTTCCTCACCCCTGACAAGAAGCAATCGGCGATCAACACGCCGGAAGCGATCGAAGCCGTTCAGTTCGCCGTCGATCTGATCTACAAGCACAAGGTTTCCCCGACCGCGCAGGGCGTTTCGTCGCTTCCCGGCTACATCGAATCGGGCGGCAGCCCATTCATCACCGGGCTGGTCGCCATGAAGATTCAGGGGCAATACGAACTCGGCGTCCTGCTCAAGCAAAACAAGTTCAAGTGGGACGTCGTGACCATGCCGAAACGAAAAATCCAGGGCGGCCTGGCGTGGACCCAGGCGTGGGTGATGTGGGACAAGACCCAGCAGCCCGACGCCGCCTGGCAATTCATCGAATACATGTTGAGCGAAGCCGGCAACAAGGTCATCGGCGACACGCCGAACAAGGGGCAGTGCCCGCCGATGAAGTCGGTCGCCTACGCGCCGCCGTACGTCGCGCCGCCGCCGGACAACATGAAGGCGTTCCTCGACGGCTACGAATACCGGCAGAGTTTCGAGTTCCATCCGGCCTGGCTCGAGTATCAGGCCGCGTACGGGAAGGCGCTCGACCCGGTCTTCGCCGGCGATACATCGGTGCCTGATGGGCTCAATGCGGCGGCGGCCGCCGCCAACGACATTCTCAAGCGCTACCAGGATTTCAAGCCGTAGCATGCTCTGGTCACGCCGGTCTGGATCGTCGATCCAGACCGGCGTGACGTTCGGCGGCATGCGCCGATCGAGTTCGCGCCGCCGTTGAACCCGCGTCTCCCGGCGCTGAAAAAGGATCAGTCCATGCGATCCGTTCCGCAGTCCGTCGTCGAGCCGGCCAGCGCCCAGCCCGAAGCCCGCCGCGCCTCCGACGCCGTCATTGCCCAGCCGCGGCGCCTGATGACCTATCGCGCGAAGGAAGCGGCCTGGGCCTATCTCTTTCTGACGCCGTTTTTCATCGGGCTGGTCGCCTTCATCGTCGGCCCCGTGGTGGCGGCGTTCGCGATCAGTTTCACCTCGTGGGACCTGCTCAGTCCGCCGGTCTGGATCGGCCTGGACAACTATCGCGAGATGGCCGCGGACAGTCTGTTCTGGACGGCGCTCGGCAATACGGTCTATTTCACCGCCGTCTCGGTGCCGCTCGGCCTGATCCTCGCGCTCGGCCTCGCCACCCTGATGAACAACAAATTGCCCGGCATCGACCTACTGCGGGCCATCTACTTCTTTCCGGTCACGGCGTCGATCGTCGCGGTCAGCCTGCTCTGGGCCTGGATGTACACCCCGAACTTCGGCATCATCAATTACATGCTGTCGCAGGTCGGCCTGCCGGCGCCGAGTTGGCTGGTCGATCCGAAGACGGCCATGCCGAGCATCATCATCATGAGCGTCTGGCGCGGGCTCGGCTTCAACATCGTCGTCTTTCTCGCCGGCCTCCAGTCGATTCCGCGCGATCTCCACGAAGCGGCCCAACTCGACGGGGCGGGCGAGTGGAATCGCTTCCGCAAGATCACCCTGCCGTTGCTGACGCCGACCATCTTTTTCGCGACGGTGATGGGGTTGATCACCAGTTTTCAGGTGTTCGAGCAGACCTACATCATGACGCAAGGCGGTCCGGGGAACGCCACCCTGACGATCGTCTACGACATTTTCCAGAACGGCTTCACGTTCTTGCGAATGGGCTACGCCTCGGCGATGTCCTTCGTCCTCTTCGCCATCCTCTTCGTCATCACCGTCATCCAGGTTCGGCTGCAAACGAGGTGGGTCCACTATGCATAGCGCGCAGACGCAACGGCTGACGCGGCACGCGCTCATCTACCTGGTGCTGATCGCCGGCGCGGCGGTGATGATCATGCCGTTCCTCTGGATGATCAGCACGTCATTCAAGGACATGGGGGAGGTGCGGGCGTGGCCGCCGACCTGGTTGCCGCAACACCTCGATCTCAGCAACTACCACGACATCTGGCAGCAGTATCCGATGCTGCTCTTTCTCTGGAACGGCTTCGTCATCGCCAGCCTCACCACGCTCGGCACCCTCATTTCCTGTTCGCTGGCCGGATTCGCCCTCGCGCAATTGAACTTTCCAGGACGGAGTCTGCTCTTCCTGGTCGTGCTCAGCACCCTGCTCTTGCCCTATCAGGTGCGGATGGTGCCGATCTTCATCGAAATGAGCAAACTCGGCTGGATCGACTCGTTCAAGCCGCTGATCGTTCCCGCGTTTTTCGGCAGCGCCTACGGCATCTTTCTGATGCGGCAATTTTTCCTCGGCATTCCTAAGGAGTTGAAGGAAGCGGCGATTCTCGACGGCGCGACGCCGTTCGGCGTCTTCTGGAACATCTTTCTGCCGCTCTCGAAACCGGCGCTGACCGCGCTCGGCATCGTCGCGTTCGTCACGTCGTGGAACGATCTGCTGGCGCCGATGATCTTCATCAGCACCTTCGAAAAGATGCCGATCGCGCTCGCGCTTTCGTTTTTCAAGGGTCAGGGCGAAGCGCTCTGGCCGTGGCTGATGGCCGCGTCGGTCATCAGCATGTTGCCGCTCGTCGTCGCCTACCTCGCCGCCCAGCGGTGGTTCATCGAAGGGATGACGTTCACCGGGCTCAAGCAATGAGCGGCGAAGGAGGGATGATGGCGGCGATCGACCAGGAAGCGGCGCGGCGGCGGGTCCTTGCCGCGATCGACGCGCAGGCTGACGACCTGATCGCGTTTCTCGCCGACTACGTGCGGCAGCGCTCGGTCAACCCGGGCCGGGCGACGGCCGAGGAGCCGGGCGACACGCGCGCCTGCCAGGAATGGCTGCGGGATCGGCTGCGAGACTTCGGCTGCTTCGACGCGCTCGATCTCTGGGCGGTCGATCCCGCCCAGCCGAATCTGGTCGCCGTCGCGCACGGCGCGGACGACGGCGGCCGCACGCTGATGTACAACGGTCACACCGACACCGTGCAAGTCAGCCCCGAGCAGCGCGCCAAGTGGATCGGCAGCGACCCGTGGAGCGGCCACGTGGCGGACGGCAAGTTGTACGGACGCGGCGCGACCGACATGAAAGCCGGCAACGCGGCGTTCGCCTGGGCCGTGCGAGCGATCCATGACGCGGGCCTCGCTCCAGCGTCGGACGTCATCGTTTCGTTTTCGATCGGGGAAGAAACGGCCGAAGCGGAGATCGGCCCGCTCGCGGTGCTCGATCGCGGCTATCGCGCCCCCCTGATCGTCAATGGCGAGCCGACCAACCTGCGCGTCGCGCCGGCGACGATGGGGTGGTTTTTCTTCCGCATCGCCGTCGAGGGCAAGAGTCTCCATCCGGCGGCGCGGTACAGCGCGATCTATCCGCGGCAGGGAGATGGCGAGCCGGCCGGCGTCGACGCGGTCGAAAAGATGCGCGCGATCATGGACGCCCTCTCGCGGCTCGAGCGCGATTGGGCGATCCACCAGCATCATCCGGTGATGGTTCCGGGCGGCATGAACCTCTGCCCCGTTTCCATTCAGGGCGGCAGTTATCGCGCCGAAATGCCGCCGTCGTGCGAAGTCGTCTACGCGGTGGTCTTCAATCCGGCGCTCAAAGGAGCGCAGGTGCTCGCGCAGATTCAGGAGGCGATCGCCGGCGTCGTCGCGGTCGATTCGTGGCTGCGGGCGCATCCGCCGCGGATCGACTACCCGGTCATTCACCGGGTGCTCGATCCGGTCAATCTGCCGCTCGACCACGAAGCGGTGGCGGCGCTCCAGACGGCGTTTCGGGAAGCGTTCGGACGGGAGTCGGAACTGGGCTGCCTGTCCGGCCCCTGCGACGCCAACATCATGACCGAAGCGGGCGAAACGACAATCATCTTCGGTCCCGGCGACCTCGCCTACGGGGCGCATGGGACCGACGAATTCGTGCCGGTGCGGCAGGTGATCGACGCCTGCAAGGTGTACGCCATGTTGATTCT
>JAICJJ010000075.1 GCA_025928535.1 Thermomicrobiales bacterium | reverse complement strand
GCCCGCGCCGTCGGCGCGCCGCTCGGCCCGAGCGCGGCGCTCGCCGCGGCGTTGTTCGGCGCGTTGCTGACCGCCATCCCCGTGTTGCCCAGCGGCCTCGGCCTGACCGAAGCGGGACTGGCCGTCGTCTTGCTTCGTCTCGGCGTCGCCGCCGACAGCGCCGCCGCGATCGTGTTGCTCGCCCGCGCCATCACCTACTGGAGCGTCATCGCCGTCGGCGGCGCGCTGACCCTGGCGCGGCGCGGCCATTGACGTCATGCGCCGAACGGGCGCGAGGAAATCCAGATGCCGCTCGAACCGATCCAGCCAAGCGAATCTCAATACGGCGCCGGGCCGACGATCGACGTCGTCATTCCGGTCTACAACGAAGCGGCGACGCTCGCGACCAATGTCACGGCGCTGCGCGCCTGGCTGGACGCCAACCTGCCCTGGCGCTGGCGGATCGTCATCGCCGACAACGCTTCGACCGATGCAACGCTGACGATCGCCCGCGCCCTCGCCGTTGACGACCGCGTGCGCGTCCTCCACCTCGACCGCAAGGGGCGCGGCCGGGCGCTCAAGGCGGCCTGGCTCGCGTCCGACGCCGACATCGTCGCCTACATGGACGTCGATCTCTCGACGAACCTCAGGGCATTGCCGCCGCTGCTCGCGCCCCTCGTGGCCGGCGAAAGCGACATCGCGATCGGCTCTCGCCTTCGCCGCGGGGCCGTCGTCACCCGGCAATGGAAACGCGAAGCCTTGTCCCGCGGCTACAACCTGCTGATCCGGGCGTTTTTCCGCCCCGGCTTTTCCGACGCCCAATGCGGTTTCAAGGCGCTGACGCGCGAGGCGGCGCAGGCGCTGCTGCCGGCGGTCGAAAACGACGAATGGTTTTTCGACACCGAGTTGCTGCTGCTGGCCGTCGCGCGCGGCGTCCAGATTCGGGAAATCCCGGTCGAATGGATCGAAGATCTCGACAGCCGGGTCGACATTCCGAAAACGATCCGCGAAGACCTGCATGGGCTGTGGCGGATGCGCTTCGGGCGACGGCCGCGATCAGACGCGCCGCCCGCGCCGCCTCGCCGGATCGGACACAGCGACATCGGCCGCTCCGCGGCGCCGTGATGCGTGACCGGCGTCTGTCGCCGTTCCGCCTCCCTCCGCTTCGCCTTGTCGATCGCGCCTGAATGCCTGCATCCGAACCTCGGTCGATGCAACGGGGCCGCACGAGCGATGAAAAGTTCGAGGCCGCGCCGCGGCCACAGGGCGAGTCACGCCTGCAACCATTGCGGAGCGAGGTCAAGGATGGGATGATCGTGCGGCAATTTGCTCCACAGGAGAGCAGGCCCAATGCCGGATGACCACTCTTTGCCGATACTGCCGACCCAGCTGCGCATCGCCAGGCGCCGCCTCCTGCTTTCGAGCGGAGTCGCCGCCGGAAGTTCGTTGGCGGCCGTGGCCGCATTTCCCGCTCGCGCGCTGGCTGCCGGCGTCCCAGCCGAGCGCATTCCCGGCTGGCTCGAATTCCTCTCCCGAACGATCCCGGACTCGCTGGACGACGAGGCGCCCGTCGCGCTCTCCCCGCGCGAATTCGCCACGTTGCGGGCGGTGGTCGGCCGCCTCATTCCCACCGACGACCTCGGTCCCGGCGCCGACGAAGCGGGCGTGCATGTCTTCATCGATCGTGGCCTGGCCGGCCCCAACGCCGCTCATCTGCCGCTGTTCCAGGCGCTGCTGGCGGCGCTCGACACCGGCGCGGCCGGGAACGGCTTCGCCGCCGCCACGCCCGAGCGACAGGACGAATTGCTGACCCGGCTCGAAGCCGGGGAACTGGCCGATGCCCCGAAGGGCGCGTTCGCCCTTTTGCTGGAGCAGACGCGACAGGGCATGTTCGGCGACCCGATCTACGGCGGCAACCGGAACTTTGCCGGCTGGGATCTCATGGCCTACCCCGGCATCAAGCTGGTCTGGACCGAGGCCGACCAGCAGATCGACGCGGATGTCAAACCGCTGCACCTCTCCGTCAAGCAGTTTGGGGGGACCGGCTGGTGACCAACGCCCTGCCGAAAGCCGATGTGGTCATCATTGGCCTGGGCGCCGCCGGCGGCATCGCCGCCCACGTGCTGACCCAAGCCGGCGTCAACGTGGTTGGGCTGGAAGCCGGGCCGCGCCTGGGCCTCGGCGACTTCCTGGCCAACGACGATGAGATCTCGGGCATGATCCGGTACTGGACCGGCGAGCCGAAATACAACCACGAAATTCCGACCTGGCGCCCAAATGCCAACGCGCCAACACAGCCGCCGATCCCGCCCGTCTCGATGGCGAACATGGTCGGCGGCACGAGCGTTCATTACGGAACGCAAAGTTGGCGCTTCCGGTCCGATGACTTCAGGACGCGTAGCACCACCATCGCCCGCTATGGGAATGCCGTCATTCCGCCAACTTCGACGCTGGTCGACTGGCCAATCTCCTACGACGATCTGGAGCCGTATTACGATCGGGTCGAGTACTTGATCGGCGTCTCCGGGCAGGCCGGCAACATCAACGGCGCCTTGGTCGACGGCGGCAATCCCTTCGAGTCGCCGCGCTCCCGCGCCTTCCCGATGCCGCCGATGCGCTCGTTTGGCTACGGCGAATTGGCTCGGGCAGCGATGACCAGCCTGGGTTACCACCCCTTTCCGCAGCCGGCGGCGATCGCCAGCGTACCCTTCGACGACCGGCCGGCGTGCACCTACTGCGGCTATTGCAGCGGCTTTGGCTGCTGGAACAACTCCAAGTCGAGCACTCTGGTCTCCGCCATCCGCCGCGCCGAGGCGTCAGGCCGGCTCGAGGTGCGGCCCAATTGCCGGGTCATGCGCATCCAGAGCAACGATCGCGGCCAGGTCACCGGCGTCGAATATCTGGATGAGCAGCATGCGCCGCAGGTGCAACCGGCCGGGGTCGTGATCCTCAGCGCCTATCTCTACGAAAACGTGCGCCTGCTGCTGCTTTCCACCTCCGCCGCGTATGCCGATGGTCTGGCCAACAACAGCGGGCAGGTCGGCAAGAACTACCTGTCGCAGGCGTACGCCGGCCGCACCGCGCTCTTCCCCGGCAAGCGGCTCAACGTCATGTCCGGCGCCGGCGGGCAGGCCGTGGCCATGGACGACCTCAACGGCGACCACTTCGATCACACCGGGCTCGGCTTCATCCGCGGCGCGGTCATCTTCGCCGGCAACAGCGAGTTGCCCATTGGCCATTCGCGCGGCATCGCGCCGGGCGTCCCACAGTGGGGCGCCGTCTACAAGCGGTGGGTGCACGAGAACGCCAATTCGGTCGGGTCGGCGTTCGCCCAGGTCGAACCGCTCCCGTATGCGGATGTCTTTCTCGACCTCGACCCAACGGTGAAAGACCCGCTGGGCGTGCCGGTGATTCGCGTGACCCTGGACGCCAAGGAAAACGAAATCAAGGCGGCCCGGTTCATGGACGCCAAATTGGCGGAACTGCTCACGGCGATGGGCGCCGCGCAGACGTGGCCAAACTTCCCGGCCGGAACGCCGTTGCCGATCAACACCCATGCCTACGGCGGGACGCGCATGGGCGACGACCCAGCCGCCTCAGTCGTCAATCGCTACGGCCTGGCGCACGAGGCCCCGAACCTGATGATCCTCGGCGGCTCCACCTTCCCGGGCAGTTCCGGCTACAACCCGACCGAGACGATCCAGGCCCATGCCTGGTACGCGGCCGAATATCTGGCGAGCAATCTGAACAGCATCGCGATCTGAATCGCGGCACGGACCTGGTGTGACGGCAGCAACCAGGCGAGGTGGCAATCGCCTCATTGGAAGGCCTCGAGGCGACCTGCCGCCACGCCGGCGCCGCGCGGCTCAGGGCTCAGGTCGGCCGCTTGACGTCGACCGTCAGCGGCGTCATCCATCCCGGCCAACCGCCATTCACCTGGGTCGTCGGCGCATAGCCCACCACAAACGGCTTGACCAGCCACGGGCTGCCCGCGTTGTACACCCAGATGGCGGGAACATCGGCCACCAGCCGGCGCTGGGCTTCCTCGAAGCGCGTGATGCGCCGCGCCGGATCGAGGTCAGCGTTGGCGCCTGCGATCAGCGCGTCGATGGCCGGGTCGCAAAAGCCGTGATCATTGATCGTGAAGTCGCAGCGCCAGTTGTCGAACCATCCCTGCGGGTCAGGCGCAGCGTACCAGACGTCCCAGTAGAATTGCGGCAAGGTGGCAGGGTCGTTGTACAGCGCGTCGAGTTCGTCCCCCGGGAGGAAGACCAGTTTCAACTCGACGCCGAGCACCTGCCGGAACTGCTCGAAGAGCCACCTCGCTTCCCGCACATCCCCCTGGTCGTCTTTATCTACGTACCAGGTGATTTGCGGCAGACGCTCCGGTCCGCCATACGACGAAGCGGCCAGCGCCTGTCGCGCTTTCAAGGGGTCGAAGGCGTAGGCAGCGGTTTCGATGGCGCCGGGCATCCCCGGCGGGATCAGACTGAGCGTCGGGTCGCACGCGACGCCGTACAGGAGTTGCCGGCAATACGCGTCACGGTCAAACGCATAGGCGAAGGCTTCCCGCACCTGCTTGTCCTGGAATGGCTCCCGGTTCAGGTTGAACGCGAAATAGACCGTTCCCGCATCGCGGATCGTGACGAGTTGCCGGCTCAAGACCGGATCCGCCTCCAGGCCCGGGATGTCATCGTGATTGAGGGAGACGGCGTCGACGTCGCCGCGGCGGTAGGCCGCGATCTCCGGCTCGCCGTAGTCGATGAAGAGGAACTGGATCTCGTCCAGCTTGGCGCGGTCGCCCCAGTAGCGCTCGTTGCGGACATACCGCAGTCGCGGGTTCGGTCCGTCGGCCGGGTACTCCGCCAGGCGAAACGGCCCATTGCCGATGCGGGTGGCTGGATTGGCCCACCATTTGGAACCGCCCGCATCGACCAACGCCTTCCGCAGCGGGATGGCGGCCTCCACCGCGGCCTGGACGACAAAGTATGGAGCGGGCCGGACGAACTGGTATTCGACGGTTCGCTCGTCCCGGGCATGCACGCCGAATGTGGCTCTCGCCGCGGCCTCGGCGGCGGCATCGCCGCCCGCGTTGAACAGATCCTTGCAGCCGATCACGTCGAACAGGAGGTCCGACGAGGCGGTGTTCACCTCGGGGCTGCACAGCCGCTCGGCGGCGTAGACAAAGTCGCCGGCGGTCACCGGTACCCCGTCGCTGTAGACGAGTCCATCGCGCAGATGAAACGTGAGCCTCTTGCCGTCGGGGCTGAACTCCCACGACGTGGCCGCGCCGGGGACGACGCGCAACTCTTCGTCGATGCGGGTGAGGCCTTCGTAATCGAGCCCGCCGGAGATGGCCCATTGCCCTTCGTGGCTGAACTGCGGATCGAGGCTCGACAGGCCGGGACCCCAATTGACGCGGAGCACGTGCGGCGCGGCGCTCGCTTGCGGCGTCATGGCCGATCCGTTGGCGGCCAACGGCGCGAGGCACACGAGGGCGGCGAGAACGGCGAGCGAGCGCAGGCGACGATGCATGGCTCAGTCCTTCCCACAGAATGCCGCGGCATGCCGAATTCGATTTCAGTGTGGCAGCACCATAACAGAGAGGCGCGTGCCGGGCAATCGCCGCGCTGACCTTTGGCGAGCCGTCAGCACAGCGTGCGAGGCGTTTTCACGCGCCGGTCGCGGTAGCGGCCGACGCCGGCTGAAGGCGCAGGCGAAGCAACACCAACGGCTCCTCGCCGATGTTGTGCATCGTCAGTTGCGTTCCCGGCGCCAGCACGGGAATGGCGTCCGCGGGGGTCAGCGCCCGCCCCTGACCCGAGGTCCAGCCAGCCGGCAGTCCGTCGCCAATGAGGGTTAGCCCGAGTTGGCCTTGGCTGATCGCGAACCAATCTTGCCCGGTCGCCGCCTCAGCCAGCATCGTCATGCCCGGGGGAATGGTCAACTGGTCGAACACGAGGCGCGAAGCGCCGGGCGGCAGCGCCATGGAAGCCTCGGTGTGAAACGCGGTCGCCTTTTGGACGAGTTTGGGATCGTAGGTCGCCAGCGCGAATCCGAGGGACGCCATGCCGCGGAGCACGGCGGCCTGGTCTCGTCCAGCGTTGCGGATCGCAACGGTCTTCCCGGGCGGGACGACCACGCTCCGCCCGGCAGGCAAAGTCTGGCCGATGCCGTTGATCGTGGCGACGATGGACCCCGTCTTCGCCGTCAGCCATTGCGGGCCGTCCACTGCCGGGATCGAGAGCGACCCTCCTTGCTGGAACGACCAGCGTTCGACCGTGAGCGGCAGCCAACTGCCCGGCGCGCCATCAACGGCAGTGTCGAGCATCGTCTCGACGCTGGGCGCGCCGGGCGACGCGATTTCTGTGGTGGGCGGAGCGATGCCGAGGCGGCGGGCGAACAGGACGCCGCCGAGCGCCAGGAGGACGAGCGCCGCCACGATGGCCAGCCATGGCCTGATCCTGGTTGGCGCCAGGAGCGGTCGCCGCTCGGCACGCTCCGTCAGGGCATGTGATGGCGGGAGCGCGGGGTCGCCGGCATAGTCCTCGGCAAGCCCAAAAGGCCGGAGGCGAACGGCATGCGGCGTCTGCTGCGTCGGCGCGTTCGCGTTGGCGGCTTGCACCAACTCGCGCCGCAGCCGGTCGGCGAAGGCCGGATCGGGTTGTGGGCGCGCCGCGCGGGCGCTCGTCTGACTCCACCGAACGGCGGCCAGCAAATCCGGGTCGAGTCCCGCGCCGAGTTGCGCCAAATCCTCCGGCGAGGCGCCGGCCTGCGCCGCCTCCCGACAACGGCTGAGCGTCTCCGCCGTGGAGTCGGCGCTAAATGGAGTCATGAGACGCCTCGGCCGAGCGGTCCGACTGCCGCAAACAGTCCCGCAATTTGCGCATCAGGCGATGATGGGCGACGCGGATCGCGCCATGACTTCGTCCCAGCACTTCGGCGATCTGTTTGTCGTTGAGGTCGGTCAGCAGCAGATCGAACAGTTCGCGCTCGTTGGCGGAAAGGCAACGCTCCCGCGCCATCCGGAGGGTGCGGACGTCGTCGCCCCGCACGATGATCTCCTCCGGCGTGAGACTCGGGTCCTCCGGCTCGAAGGTTTCGGGCCAGGCGTTCGGGCGAAACCGCGACGTGCGGTAATGGTCGATGACGCAGTTGCGGGCGATGGCGAAGAGCCATGCGGGGAACGCGGCGTCGTCATGGCACGACCCCAGTCCACGCAACGCCCGCAGGAAAATCGTCTGCGTCATGTCTTCGGCCGCCTCCCGGTCGGACAGGCGCACGGCGACGAACGCGTAAATCTCGGCGCCGTAGCGGTCGTAGAGCTGGCCGAAGGCCTCGCCGTCGCCCCGCTTGGAGCGCGCGACCAGATCGCTGACGACTGCTTCCGGCAGGCGGTCGCGTTGTGCCGGAGCCTCGTCCTTGATCGTGGACGTGCCGCGTCGCAACCCCACCCGCCGGCTCCTCACCGTCTCGGGCATCCAGCCGCTTGGGACGCGCTGTGACCGCGCAGTATCCCACGTCTCGGCGGGAGCCAGAACGGCAGTTCGGCCGGCGACGGAACGGCGCGACCGGCTCGCCCCTGCATCCAACCAGACGTCGGGGCCGGCAACGTGTTACGGAGACGACGCGGTCGGATGCCCTGTAACACTCCGCTGTTTCGCTCGTCTGCCTCGACAAGGGGACGTCGCCAGACAGACGAAATCGCGGTCTCGCCTGCACTCGTGGATAAGCGAGATGTCTGCTTGCCGTATCGATCGAAAGGAACATCCGTGAACAGTAGTTTGGGCGGTCCTTTCCTGGATTCCCTGGAACGCGGGTCGATTTCCCGTCGTGGAGCGTCGGGCCTCGCGGCGGGGAGTCTTGTCACGGCATTGATCGTACGGAACGACGAGACGGCCAGCGCCGCGGCGCCATGCCGCGCCTGGGGGATCTGGATGCGCCGCTCGCCTCCCGCGCCGTCGTGACGGAACTGGCGGTCGCGTCGCGGGGGCCGAATCGATTGGACTGCACCATTGAGGGGCCGAGCCAGCGCCTGTGAAAAATTTGGCCGGCGAGAAGACGTACTGGGAGAGCAACGGCCAGGTCACCCCGCGCGTCCGCATCCCGCAACGAATCGGGCGGGCGCGGACGACCGCGCCCGCCCGATCCCCGAATCAGTCTTACTTGCACGCCGCGGCGACCTCCGCCGGGCGTTCGATTGCGCCGCCATCACCGGAGAGCCGAACGAACGCCGTGGAGGATCGTGGCGATGATCGCATCGACGGTTGGACGACGAACACCCGCGTTTCGCGCATCGGTCGCGCTCGTGGTCGCCGGCTTCGCCATGCTGACCGCCCTCGCGCTGTTGCAGATCGGCATCGCGGCGACGGCCTTGCGGCCGCGCGCGCCGACCGCCGCCAGCAACGCGGCGAGCGCGACGCGCTCGGCCGTCGATCGGTTTTACGCGGCGATCGATGTCGTGCTCGCCACGGGCGACGCGGCGCCGCTGGAGATTGCGGTCGATCCGGCCTTCGTCGATCACGGCGCGGCGGGTCAGACGAGCGATCGGGTCGGGCTCATCGCCGATCTGCTGGCGCGGCGGCAGACCGATCCGAACCTCCAATTCGATGTCGCCGCCGTCATCGTCGACGGCGATCAGGCGCTGGCCTACCTCCAGACCGATCCGTTCCACGAAACCGACGCACGGCCAATCACGACGATCGACGCGCTGCGGGTGCGCGGCGGGGTGGTGGTCGAGCGATGGAGCGACGGCCGCGAGACCGCGACGGCCGTCCCCACGCCGGAATCCGACCGCAGCGCGAGCGGGCCCGTCCCGACGCCAGCGCCCGCCGAGCGCGGGCGCGGCGACGGCGTCCGGCTCGCACCCTTTGCGCCGACGGCGATAGCGACGCCGCTGACGCCGCGGCGATTCCCGCGCACGCAGAAATAGGTCACGATGCCGGCTGCCCCGCCCGATCTGCGGCCTCCGCCAACAGTCGTGTTTGGCGTCGTGGCGGTTTCGCCCACGACCGTTGGCTCGCGGTTCGGCGCCAATCTGGCGTCGCGCCTCACCTCGCCAGGGGTGGTCGACCGGATACGACGCCCCGCGCCATCTGCATCGTCGCAGCGAGCGATGTCGCAGGAAAGCGAACCGCCTCCGTCAACGCTCGACCATTCAGTCACGCGCCGCGTCCGCCCATGGCTCGGCCGGTCACTCACCAGGTCGTCCGTAGCGGCTGCGGCAAAAGTCCGACGG
>JAICJJ010000382.1 GCA_025928535.1 Thermomicrobiales bacterium | reverse complement strand
GTGACGAGGAGAGCCTGAGCGCGATGCCGCACAATCACCAACACGGCCACCAGCATGGGCCCGCCACCTACAACCGCGCCTTCGCGATCGGCATTGCGCTCAATCTCGGCTTCGTCGCTGCCGAAGCGATTTTCGGCGTGCTCGCCCATTCGCTGGCGCTGGTCGCCGACGCCGGCCACAACCTGAGCGACGTCCTCGGCTTGCTGCTGGCCTGGGGGGCGGCGGCGCTGGCGCGGCGCTGGCCGACGAACCGCCGCACCTACGGCTGGCGGCGCTCGACGATCCTGGCCGCGGTGGTCAACGCCGTCATCTTGCTGATCGCGCTCGCCGTCATCGTCTATGAAGCGATTCGCCGGTTCGCCAATCCGGAGCCGGTGGCGGAGACGACGGTGATCGTGGTCGCGCTGGTCGGCATCGCCGTCAACGGCGCGACCGCGCTCCTCTTCGCGTCCGGCCGCAAGAACGATCTGAACATTCGCGGCGCCTTCATGCACATGATCGCCGACGCGGCAGTGTCGGCCGGCGTCGTCGTCGCCGCGCTGGTGATCCTCGCCACCGGCTGGCTCTGGCTCGACCCCGCCGTCAGCCTTGTCATCGCCGCCGTCATCCTGGCCAGCACGTGGGGGCTGCTGCGCGATTCGGTCAATCTCGCGCTCGACGCCGTGCCGGAAGAGATCGATCCGGCCGCCGTCCGCGCTTACCTGTTGGCGCTCCCCGGGATCGGCGGCGTCCACGACCTGCACATCTGGGCGATGAGCACGACCGAAACGGCGCTGACCGCCCATCTCGTGACCGCTCAGGTCCGCAGCCCGGCCGACGCCGACGCATTGCTGGCGCGGGTCAAGCAGGAACTGCACGACCGCTTCGGCATCGAGCACACCACGCTCCAGATCGAGCACGACGATCTCTGCGTCGGCTGCCCGCTCGAGCCGGCGGGCGCCCGGTTGTAGCCGGGCTCCCGCTCGCTGCCCGGCGATGGACGAAGATGCGGCCTCAGCGCCGGACGCTGACGCGAACTGCTCATGGCTCAACCGCACCGTCCTCGGCGTCGGCGTCACCAGCGCGCTGGGCGACCTCGCCTACGAAACCGGCACGGTGCTTCTGCCCGGCTTTCTGGCGACGATCGGCGCCTCCGCCGCGGCGCTCGGCGCCATCGAAGGCATCGCCGACGCCACGTCCAGTTTCGTCAAACTCGGCTCCGGCTACCTCTCCGACCGGCTCGGCCATCGCAAGCCATTGGTGTTGCTCGGCTATGCGCTGACCCCCATCGGCCAGGCGTGTTTCGCCCTCGCCCAGGGGGTTTGGCTCGTGCTGATCGGCCGCGTCGTCGGCTGGTTCGGCCGCGGCATTCGCGGCCCGCTCCGCGACGCCATTCTGGCCGAAGCGATCACGCCGGCCACGCGCGGCCGCGCCTTCGGCTTCCATCGCGCCGCGGACACAGTCGGCGCCGTCGTCGGACCGCTAGTCGGCGTCGGTCTGCTCGCGCTGCTGCAAGATCATCTCGGTTTCGCCGGCGCGACGCCCTACCGATGGGTCTTCTGGCTGACGCTCATCCCGGGCGCGCTGTCCGTCTTCTCGTTCGCCTGGTTCGTGCGCGACACGCGGCGGCCGGCCAGCCCGGCCTTGCGTTTCTGGGGCACGCTTCGGTCCTTTCCGGCGCATTACCGACGCTTCCTCGCTGGAGTCGGCTTGTTCGGCCTGGGCGATTTCGCCCCGACGCTCCTCATCCTGGCCGCGACGACGCAATTCAGCCCCGCCTACGGGCTCGCGCACGCCGCGCAACTGGCCGGCTTGCTCTACGTGCTGCGCAACGTCGTCTCTTCGTTCGCTTCGTTCCCGGTTGGGGCGCTGGCCGATCGGTTGGGACATCGGCGCATGCTGGTCGGCGGCTACGCCCTCGGCGTTCTCGTCGCCCTCGGCGTGGCGGCCGCGTTCGCCTTTTCGCTCGACGGCGTTTTGTTCTGGGCGCTGCTCTTCATCGGGGCGGGGGTCGTGGTCGCCTTTCAGGATGCGCTGGAAGCGACGACGACGGCCGAGATGATCCCGGCCAAGGTGCGCGGCACGGCGTTCGGCCTCCTCGGCAGCGTCAACGGGGTCGGCGATCTGGTTTCCAGCGTGCTTGTCGGGGCGTTGTGGACCGGCATCTCGCCAGAGATCGGCTTCGGCTACGCGGCCGTCGCGATGGCGCTCGGCGCGTTGGCGTTGGCGCGACAAGAAGGCGACGCCGCGACGGCATAACCGGTCTCCTACCCGCCCCGGACGAGCGCGGCGACGATGTAGGCGACATAGCAGGCGAGCAAGGCGAATCCCGTGCCCCGATGGAGCGCGGGCCGGCGGCAGAGCAGCGCGATCAGCAGCGTGGCGGCGACGAGCAACGGCAGATCGACGCGGGCGATGGCCGGCGCGATCGCCAGACCGTCGCCGCTGAAGAGCGCGGCCAGCCCGAGCACAAGCGTCAGGACAAAGATGTTGGAGCCGATGGCGTTGGCCAGGACGACGCCGCTCTGCCCGCGCCGGCCGCCGATGAGGCTGATCGCCTTGTCGGGCAGCGTCGTGCCGATGGCGACGATCGTCGCGCCGATCGCGTACTCCGAAAGTCCGATGCGCTCCGCGATCGCGACCGCGCCCGCGACCACCAGTTCGGCCCCTGCCCCGATGACGATCAGGCCGACGATCACCGTGCCGACGAGCCAGCCGAGACCGGCCGCGCTCGCGTCATCGTCGTCATCGTCGTCATCGTCCTCGGCAAGCGGACGCAGCCAGCCGCGCTGGATGACGAGCAAGATCGACGCGACGTACGCGACGAAGACGGCGACCAGCACGCCGCCGTCGATCGGCTCGATCCGCCCGTCGATCAGGAAGCCCGCCGCCAGGAGCGTGACGACTACGAGGATGCCGGCATAGACGCGGGCGCTGCGATCGGGAACCAGGGGGCGGGGGCCGAGAAAACCGAGCGGCAGCGAGCCGATCAGGTTGGCGAGACAGGCGCCCACGACGTTGCCGACGGCGAGGCCGGGATGGCCACCGACGATGGCCAGCACGACGACGACCAGTTCTTCCCACTCGCCGCCCGCTGTGAGCAGCCCGACGGCATGTTCGGAGGCGCGCAGACGGCGGGCAAGCGCGGCGACGGCGTCGACGAAGCGATCGGCTCCCGCTTCGAGCAAAACCAGGCCGAGCAGAAGCGCGCCGAGCGCGAGCGCCAGATTCATGGGATTGCGCGCCCCTGGCGGGCAGCGGATTCACGATGTCGTACCGGCATTGACCCGACGCGCGATGGTGACGGTTGGCGACGCGACCGGCGGTGGCCGCGAGCGGTGATGGTAGCCGATGTGGGCGGCTGCCCACATCGGCTGCCGCCGTCGTCACATCCTGCTCGGCGCGATCGGGGTCAGTGCGGCAATCCGCAGGCGACGAAGAATTCGGAGCGCAGCGCCGGGTCGGCGTCGTAGGCGCCGCGCCAGAAGGTCGTTCGGGTCAGCGCCGACGCTTCCTGCACGCCGCGCATCTGCGTGCAGAGATGCTGCGCTTCGAGATAGACCGCCACGCCATGTGGCTGCACGATCTCCTCCAGCGTGTCGGCGATCTGCTGCCCGATCCGTTCCTGGACCGTGAAGCGACGGGCGAAGAGACGCACCAGTCGCGTCAATTTCGAGATGCCGATGATCTGCTCGTGCGCGATGTAGCCAACGTAAGCCCGGCCGGTGAACGGCAACGCATGGTGCTCGCAAAGCGCGTGGAAATGGATCGGCCCCTCGATCACCTGGCTCGAGCGGCAATCGGGTCC
>JAICJJ010000243.1 GCA_025928535.1 Thermomicrobiales bacterium | reverse complement strand
GTCGCCGGCAGCGCTTTCACCGTACGGGGTGACCGGCGGGGCGCGACCTGCAAATCATTCCAAACGACGCTTGGCATCCTGCATTCCCTGAGTCGCATTCGGCGCTGCGGCAGAATCCAACCCCGGGATCATGGCCTCCTTCGCACGGTTGTGAACGAGGCAGGCGCGGTCAATCTCGCGGCGCCAGCCTCGTTCATCGGGACGTGATGCCGGAGGCGGCCCTTTAGGGCACGGATGATGCCGGACGGAGCGGGTCGGGCGCGTCGAAGACGTCGGGCCGCGGATCCGGACTGGTGAAGCCGGCATGATTCGGCATCACCACCTGCGGCAACGTTTTGGCGTCCATCACCGCGTCGGCCGGCACGATGCCGTTCAGATGGAGGAGATAGGCGCAGAGCGCATAGACCTCGTCCGGCGAGAGCGACTGCGGCTTGTCGGCCGGCATGGCGCGGCGGATGTAGTCGAAGAGCGTCGTCGCGTACGGCCAGTAACTGCCGACCGTCTTCACCGGCTTGTCGGTCGCGAGGCTGCCGATGCCGCCGACCAGCGCCGGCGCGGCGTCGGTTCCCTCGCCCTTTGCCCCGTGGCACTTGGCCCCCAACTGGGCGAAGAGCGCCTCGCCTTGCGCCACGCTGTCGCTGCCGGGCGGGAGACCCTTGCCATCCGACGCGATATCGATGTCCCAACCGGCCATCTGCTCCAGCGTGGCCGGTTGCCCGAATCCATAGCGATCCTCAGGCGTCGCCATTGCTCACCTCGCCATTTGCAGCCACGGCCCACGTCTTGATGCCGTTGTTGTGATAGAAGGAATTGACTCCCCGTACCGCGACGAGTTGACCCAGCGTCGGCTGGACGTAGCCCGTTTCGTCAATCGCCCGGCTCATCAGCCGCGCCGGTTTGCCATCCCAGGTCCAGGGAAAGCGGAAACGGGTCCAGGCGACCGGCAGCACTGGCTCTTGCAGCGTCGCCGCCGCCCATGACGTGCCGCCATCGGTCGAGACCTCGACCGTGGTGATCGTGCCGCGCCCCGACCAGGCCAGTCCCGTGATCTCGACGAAGCCTGGTCCCGGCAGGCGCTGCCCGCCGGACGGCGCCGTGATGACCGACTTCGCTTCCATGACGAAGGTGAATTGCCGCGCCATCCCGTCCGGCATCAAATCGGTGTAGTGCATGGTCTCCCAGCGGGTCTGCCACGGCTCCCGCCCGACCTTGAGCCGGCGCAGCCACTTGACGTTGGCATTGCCTTCGAATCCGGGCAGCAGCAAGCGCAGCGGGAACCCTTGCGAAGGACGAAGGTCCTCTCCGTTGGCGGCGTAGACGAGTAAGCCATCGGCCATCGCTTTCGCGGTCGGAATCGAGCGGTTGAGCCCAGCCGCATCGGCTCCTTCGGCATAGAGCCAGGTTCCCCCCGGCTGGATCCCGGCTTCCCGCAAGATCGTCGCGACCGGCACGCCGGTCCATTCGGCGGAACTGGTCCAGCCGTGGGTCTGCTGGACGGTTTTTCCCATCGTGGCTTTGGTCCACTCGGACGACGAATTGCCGGCGCATTCGAGAAAGTGGACGACGGAGACGGCCGGGAAGCGTTTGAGATCGTCCATCGTGAACAGCGTCGGCCGGTCGACCAGGCCATGCACCAGCAAGCGATGCGCAGTCGGGTCGATGGCCGGGATGCCGCCGAAGTGAATCTCGTAGAAGAGAGCGTTCGGCGTCAGCGTGCCGCGCAAATCCTGCAAGGGAGAGAAACTGACGACCGGGTTGGGGGCGATGCGGACGACCCCGGCCTCGGCCGGGGCGCGGTCGCCGTAGGGCGAGGATGGCGCGCCGGGCGTGCGCATCCAGGCCGGCACGTTCGGCGGCAGGTTGGCGTCCACCGCCGCCGGAGGGGTCGCGGCAGCGGCCGGCGTCGCCGTCTGGGCACGCACGCCAGCCGGTCGCAGCCGGTCACGATTGAGGATGGCGGCGAGTCCGGCGCCGCTGACGGCGAGCGCACTGCGGCGCGTGAGGCGGCGTCCGCTGACGCGCGCCGCGATTCGGTTGACATGGGAGGGCTCCATCGCGACTCCTCCAGGCGAGCAAAGGCACGGCGAACCCAGCACATCTCCTGAGTGAGGGCTTGCGCGCGCCGCCGCGTTTGTCTGCCGAGCCTAGTGGCCCATCGCCAATCGCACATGATCGAAATCTGTCATTTGTGCAGGGGAACCACCGGGGGATCGTACGGGGATTGACTACTGGAGTTCGAGCAACTCCCGCTGCAGCGCCGCGGCGACGGCGGCGGCTCGGCTGCTGACGCCGAGTTTGTTGAAGGCGTTGCCGAGGTGCCACTCGACGGTGCGCACGCCGATGCCCAGCCGTGCCGCGATTTCCCGGTCGGCGCCGCCGTCGGCGACTAGCCGCAAGACGTCGCGCTCGCGGCGGGTCAGGCGCTGCCCATTGCCAGGTGATGCGGCGGACGTCCTGACCGCGGCGACGACGGCGAGCGCTTCGGCAAGGCTCTGCTCGAAGGAAAGGGCTTGGCCGCTGGCGAAGGCGGTCGCGTACGCCCCTGGTCCAAGGACGGCTTCGGCGGCCTGCGCGGCGTCATGAATGCGCCGGCGCAGGTCGTCGAGGATGCCGACCCCGGTCTCCGCCTGCTGCCGCGCCGCGGCGCCGAACAGACGCGGGGTCAGCGGCGCCTGGCCCAACATGACCGTAGCCGTCGCAATCCGCAAGAGCGCCTCGGCGATCCGCCCCCAATCCCCCTGGTCCGCCCAGATTGGCAGCGCCTCACCGAGAAACCTGAGGACGGCGGTCCAGTCGCCGCGGGTCTCCTCCACTTCCGCCAAGGCATCGAGCGAAAGCGCGAGTCCCCAGGCGTCGCCGATCCGTTGCTGGATCCGCTGCGCTTCGTCGAGGCAGCGCGCAGCCTCGTCGTAGTCGCCGACGTGCGACACCAGATGGCCGAAATTCAGCAGCGCGTACGCCTCCCACGCGTCGTCGCCGATCTCCCGGAATTGGGCGAGGGCCGCTCGAAAGAGCGCAACGGCGCGCGGGATATCCCCCTGAATGCGGACGGCGTCGGCACGCAGGAAAAGGGCGATCGCCGCTTCGCGCCGATTGCCGATCGTTGCCCAAAGATCGATGGCTTCGAGTGCAAGCCGTTCCGATGTCGGGCCATCACGTTGGCGCTGGGCCAGGCTGCTGGCTTCGACGAGCGCTTTCGCCCGCAGCGCTGGACTGACCTCCGGCGCCGCCGCGAGGGCGCGCTCGATCCACTGGCGTCCTTCGGCGAATGGACCGCAGACGTACCAGAACGAGCCTGCCGCGCAGGCGAGTCGGAGGGCGGTCAATGGATCGTGGGCGAGCGCCCATGGCAAGGCCGCGTTCAGATTATGCCGTTCAGTCTCGAGCCGCGCGAGCCATGTCCGCTGGTCTGGTCCTCCGAAAAACGACGGTTCGGCCGCTTCTGCCAGGGCGAGGAAGTGGCGCGCGTGCGTGTCCCGGACGGATGATTCCTCCCCAGCGTCCGCGAGGCGCTCCAGCCCGTAGGCGCACAATGTCGCAAGCAGCCCGTAGCGTGGCGCCCCGTCGATATCGTCGAGGCGGCGGATCAGGCTTTTGTCGAGAAGCGAGGCGATCCCGTCCAGCGTGTCGATCGGGATGCAGGGGTCCGCATCGGCGATCGCGGTCACGGCGTCGAGGTCGAACCCTCCGGCGAAGATGGCCAGGCGACGGAACAACGCCTGCTCTTCGGCCGGGAGCAATGCGTATGACCACGCGATCGCATCACGCATCGACCGCAGCCGCGGCGGCTGATCGCGCGGCCCCCCGGTCAGGAGCGGCAAGGCGTGATCGAGGCGGTCGAGCAGGGCCGGCGGCGACAGAGCGGGCACGCGGGCGGCCGCCAATTCGATCGCCAGCGGCAGCCCGTCAAGCCGCCGGCAGATCGCGGCGACGGCCCCTGCGTTCTCGGTCATGAGGGCAAACGTCGGATCGGCCGCCTGCGCCCGCGCGACGAACAAGCGGACCGCATCGGCGCGCGCGATCGTGTCGGCATCGGCCGCGTCCGCATGCGGCAGCGACAGCGGCGGGACGGGATAGACGCGTTCGAGGGAGAGTCGCAGGCGAACCCGGCTCGTGACAAGGAGCGTCAGATTCGGGCAGGCGGCGACGAGATCGGCGAGGGCCGGTCCGGCCTCGACGATGTGCTCGAAATTGTCGAGAACGAGGAGCCGCGTGGCGTTTCCGATCATTGCCGCGGCGGCGGTCGCAACGTCGGCTTCGCGCACGCCAAGGGCTGCGGCGACCGTCGGCATGACGAGCGCCGGATCGGCGACCGGAGCGAGGGAGACGAAATCGACGCCGCCGGGATAGCGGTCGGCGACGCTCGCCGCGAGTTGCAACGCGAGTCGCGTCTTGCCGACCCCGCCCGGGCCGGTCAGCGTCAGCAGCGGAACATCGCCCTGGCGCAGGCGCTCGGCGAGGGCGGCGACGAGTGGTTCCCGCCCGATGAGGGAAGTCCGGGGATGCGGCAGGGATCGAGGCATCACGACATCCCTTGAAACACGCCTGAGCGATCCGGGCGGTGACGACGGTCCCTCACGCCCCGCCGAGCGTCCGTTCGATCTCCACTGTGTGCTCCTCACGGTGGTCCGTGCGGTCCAGCATGTACTCGTTCCCTTCGTCGCGAGCGCGCTGGACGAGTTCGTCCGGCAGGGCGGCGATCGCCGCATCGACTTCGTCCGTCGCCCGGACCAGCAAGGCGGCCGCCGTCTGCGCCGGCAACGCGCGCCACGCCGGCAGGCTCGCCCGATTGACCAGTTCGGCAACGTCATCAGGGAAGTCGTCGAGGCTGCCGCCCGCTTCGACCGCCCGCCAGCGCGCCAGGCAGACCTGATCCCAGAAGGCGACATGCGCCAGCGCCGCAGCGATCGTCCAGTCGTCGTTCAGTTGGCGTTGGAGCGTCGTTTCGTCCAGCGAGCGGGCGAGGTCTTGCAATCGATCCCGGCTGGCGTCGTTCCGTTCGATGTACGTCTGATCCACGCGTGCGCTCCTCTCGTGCACTCAGGCTCGCGCGCCGCGTCCACAACCGGCGACGGCGCCGACGACCCGGGCTCACGCTTCAACGGCGTTGCGATCGATCGTCCTCACGCCGCGATCGGCTCCTCGGCCACCCGCCGCTCGCCGACCGTCCGACGCGACAAGAGCAGGATCGCGCCGAGGAGCAGCGCGCCGCCGACGAAGCCGAATGGCGTCAGGCGCTCGCCGAACAGCAACCAGGCGAGGATCGCCGCGGTGAGCGGCTCGACCAGCGTCAGCACGCTCGCCGCCGTCGCC
>JAICJJ010000294.1 GCA_025928535.1 Thermomicrobiales bacterium | reverse complement strand
TTCGCGCCCGTGTTGGCGACGGTGATCAACGTACGGCCGGCGGCGGCGCTGGCAGGCAACGTGAAGCCGTGGTCATCGACCGACACCGCGAGTTCCGGAAATCCGAATGACGTCAATTGTGCCGCCGGGGTCGCCGGCTGGGCGAGCAAGAATCCTTTGCCGAGCGTCGTGGCGCCGGCGGCGAGCGACAGCGCGGCGGCCGATTGCCTGAGGAGCGTTCGTCGGTTCATCGTGCGCCTCCAGTGATCGCGATCCGGGGATGGCCCCGGGCCAGCCGTTGCCCGGCGGTTTTGCCCAATTGCGACCATAGACCGCGCCGATTCCCGACCGACAGGGGCGCGATTCCCGAGTGCGCCGGGAATCTGATCCCGTCTTTTCAGCGGCGAAGCGCGAGGAGGCCGCCGACGCCGGGGCTACAATCGGCCGTACTGGTCGCGATTTGGGACGGATTCGGGAGGAAACGGGACGTGGCGGAGCCGCTTGGCATCGGGATCGTCGGGCTGGGCCGGATCGGCTGGCATCATGCCGAGCAGTTGCGCGGCGGGATCGCCGGGGCGCGACTCGTCGCGGCCGCGGTCGATCCCGACCATCGCCAGCGCCTGCTCGCGAGCGGCGAGGCGCCCTGCCCGCTGGTCGAAGACGTCGCGGCGCTGCTGGCGCTGCCGGAGGTCGACGCGGTCGTCATCGCATCGCCGTCGAGTTTGCACGAAGCGCACATCGCCGAAGCGGCGGCGGCCGGCAAGCCGATCTTCGCCGAAAAGCCGATCGCCGATTCCGTCGCCGGCGCCCGACGCGCGGCGGCCGCGGTTCGCGCCGCCGGCATCCCGTTTCAGATCGGCTTTCAGCGGCGGTTCGATCCCGCCTATCGGCGCGCTCGCGATCTGATCGAAGCGGGCGCGATCGGCGAGGTCGAGATGTTTCGCGGGATCACCTGCGACGTCATTCCGCCGGTGGATTTCCTGCGGACGAGCGGCGGCCTTTTCTGGGATCTGGCGATCCACGATTTCGATGCGGCCCGGTTCCTGACCGGCGACGAGATCGTCGCCGTCCACGCGGTCGGCGCGGTCGTCGTCGAGCCGCGTCTGACCGAATTCGACGACATCGACTACGGCATCGTCACGTTGCGCTTCCGAGACGGCGCGCTCGGCGTCTGTCAGGCGTCGTGGCGCGCGCCGTATGGCTACGACATCCGGGCGGAAGTCCATGGCTCGCGCGGCAAGGTCGTGGCGGAAGTGGACGAGAAATTCCCCGCGCGACTCTACGACGAGCGCGGATTGGTCTCGGCCCGGCACGATCGCTTCACGGAGCGGTTCGCCGACGCCTACCGCGCGGAACTGCAGGCGTTCGTCGATGCGGTCCGCGCTGGTCGCGCGCCGTCGCCGGGCCTCGACGACGCCTTGCGGGCCGTCGAGATTTCCGACGCGGCGACGCGCAGCCGGCGGGAAGGACGCTGGGTCGAGCCCGGCGCCTGATCGAGCCAGCGGCGCCAGCGACTACGACGCGACGGGCAAGAATGCGAACGGCGCGGCCGGTTCGAGCCACGGCGCGGCATTGCCGGCGACGTACTCCCCGTCCTTGACCAACGCCGCCGCCTCGTTCAGCCGCAGTTTCAGCGTCGGAGCGCCGGCGGAAAGATCGAGGTCGGCGACGTCGATCCACATCAGGTATGGGCTCTCGGCCGATTCGAAATAGTAGACCCTGTTTTTCTGGTCGATGACCGAGCGCCAGAGCGTCGAGGCGATGTTCGGTTCGTCGGGCGTGCTGATGCCGAGCGGCACGGATGCGTTGCGGATGACGCTGAACGCGCTGGCGAGCGCCTTGGTGACGTCGTCGGTTTGCGGGACGATCCCGAGATAGAACGACGCCCGGACGAAGCGATCCGCCGCGCGGCTGGTTCCGGGGAGCATCACCTCGCCGCCGATCTGGTTCCAGTAGGCGTTGAGCGCGAGTTGCTGGTCGAATGTGGGCGAGTTGGTCATCACCTGATATTGCCGGCCGTGGTGAATCCGCAATGTGCCGTCGATGTACTCGAAGATCGCCGAATCGCCCGATGGATCGGTCATGGCAAGGTGGACCGTCGCCGGCGCGCCGTCCGGCGTCGTCAACGTGCCGATCGTGAATGGTTCCGAACGGAGCGCATCGACGGCCTCGGCGACGGTCGCGAAATGGTCGAGCGCGTATTGGGCCCAGGCCGCGACGCTGATCCGCTTGCGCGAATCGTCCGGCGCGGGCATGCCGTAGTCCGCTTCGGCCAGATAGAGCATGCTGACGACGAGGGTGCGTTCGTTCATGCCTTCGACCGTCGCGCCCTCATAGCCGCTGATGACAAGGCTGCCGTAATCGGAGATCCATTGCAGCGAATCGGGTCCGGCCGCGCCGTCGCGGCGCAGCCCGGCCGGGAACGCCCAAATGCTGGTCGGCATCGGCATCGCCCAATCGAGCGTGCGGGCGGTGATCACGATATCGTTCGGTCCGAGATAGGTCGCGCGCGTGCACATGTCGTCCGGCTCCCCCAAACGGCCAGCGTCGAAATTCGACGATCGCTTTTCGCGTGTGCGGGAAGCGTACCACCGAACGGCCACTTTTGGCTGCATGCGACGACGGCGACCGCTTCAATTGCGTGAGGAGCGCCCCGGCCTGGCGGGGAGCGGGGTAGAATCGCCGAGATGCTGGACGCGGGCGCGGCGACCGCCGCGCCGGACGGATTGGAGGACGAGCGTGGTATCCGCGCCAACGCGGTCGGACGCTGCCGGGGCGGTTCAGACCTGGGGCAACTACATCGCCGGCGAATGGCGCCCCGCGAAATCGGGCGCGACGTTCGAAAACCGCAACCCGGCCAACCGTAACGACCTTATTGGACGATTCGCCGCCTCCGGAGCGGACGACGTCGAAGCCGCGATCGCGGCGGCGGCCGAAGCGTTCGAGTCCTGGCGGCTGACGTCGCCGATCGTCCGGGCGAACCTCTTGCACAAGGCGGCCAACATTCTGGAATCGCGGGTGAGCGAAGTCGGCCGCGATCTGACGCGCGAAGAAGGCAAGACGCTCAAGGAGGGGATCGGCGAAACAGGCCGCGCCGTCCAGATTCTCCGCTATTACGCCGGCGAAGCGCAGCAGCCGAGCGGCGAGCATTACCCCTCGATGGGGCAAAACACGCTCCTCTACACGGTGCGGGAGCCGCTCGGCCCGACCGCGATCATCACCCCCTGGAATTTTCCGATCGCGATCCCGGCGTGGAAAATCGCGCCGGCGCTCGCGTTCGGCAACACCGTCGTCTTCAAGCCGGCGACGCTGACGCCGCTCTGCGCGGTCCGCCTGGTCGAAGCGCTCGCCGATGCCGGGCTGCCGGCCGGGGTGCTCAATCTGATCACCGGCAGCGCGTCGCAAATCGCCGACCCGCTCGTCGAAGACGCCCGGATCGTGGCGATCAGTTTCACCGGCTCGAACGAAACCGGCGGCAAACTGCGAAAGGTCACGGCGGCGCGCGGCGCGAAATTGCAACTTGAATTGGGCGGCAAGAATCCGGCGATCGTGCTCGCGGACGCCGATGTCGATCACGCGCTGCAGCAGGTCTTGGCCGGGGCGATGATGAGCACCGGCCAGAAATGCACGGCGACCTCCCGAGCGATCGTCGATCGGCGGTTGGCGGCGGAGTTCACCGAAAAATTGGGCGACCGGATTCGCGGGTTGCGGGTCGGCGATCCATTGCAGGCCGACACGCAAATCGGCCCGCTGATCGACGAAGCGTCCGCCGATCGGGTGGCCGGCGAAGTCGAAGCTGCCCGCAACGCGGGAACGCGACTGGTCGCTGGCGGCGGCCGGCTGACCGACCAGGGTCGCGACAAAGGCGCGTTCGTCGCGCCGACCCTTTTCGCCGACGTCGATTCGTCGTCGCGGCTCGGCCAGGAAGAATTGTTCGGGCCGGTGCTCGGGGTGATTCCGGTCGACGGCCTCGACGAAGCGATCGCGGTGGCCAACAGCGTCAAGTTCGGCCTTTCGGCGTCGCTCTTCACGCGCGATCTCGGCAAGGCGCTGGCGTTCGTCCAGTCGATCCAGGCGGGCGTCGTGCATGTCAACAGCGAAACGGCCGGGGCGGAGCCGCAGGTCCCGTTTGGCGGGATGAAGGGCTCGTCCTCCTACTCGCGAGAGCAGGGCAAGGCGGCGCGGGAATTCTTCACCCAGGTGAAGACGGTCTACATCGATCCGCCGCCCGCGGCGTGAGGTCCGGTCAGCGAGGGCAGCAGCGCCGACCGTGACGATGCGGATTCGCGACCACGCTCGCGGTGAGTGTGGTTGAAGCGGAAGGAGTTGGAGATGGCGAAGAAGGCGCAAGCGGAAGGCACGGCGGAAGTCACCTGGAGCGGCAGTCTGGCCGACGGCAAGGGCACGATCGTCGACACGGGGAGCGGCGCGCTGCAGGAGGCTCCGATCAGTTGGGCGGCGCGCGTCGGCGAGCGCAGCGACCAGACGAGCCCCGAGGAATTGCTGGCGGCGGCGCACGCGGCTTGCTATGCGATGGCGTTTTCCCACGAACTGACGGGCGCCGGACATGCGCCGGACAGCCTGATCGTCAACGCGACGGTGGGCTTCGACCCGAAGGTCGGCGGCGGGTTCGAGGTCAGTTTCTCGCATTTGGTCGTCAAGGGACATGTGCCGGGCATGGACGCGGCCGAATTTCAGCGGCTGGCGCAGGCGGCGGGCAAGGGCTGCCCG
>JAICJJ010000464.1 GCA_025928535.1 Thermomicrobiales bacterium | reverse complement strand
GGCACGGCATGCCGTGCCCTGTGGTCCGCCGGACCACAATCCGGTCCACCGACACCCAATTTATCGGCCTGCGGCCGATCGGGCACGGCATGCCGTGCCCCTACCAGACGGCGACGCGGCTGCCCACTCACCGGGGGTGCTTGCGGCTCGGGATGTGCCAGCCGAGGCGGTAGCGCGGTTCGCCGTCCGGCCCCCGCCGCCGGCTGACCTTGCGAAATCCCATCTGCAAATACGTTTGCGCTCCCGCTTCCGTCGCTTCGACGACGACCGGCCAGCGCCCGGCGCGCGCCACCGCCTCTTTCAGCGCCAGCCATTCTTCCCAATTCGACGCCGCCGCCAGCGGCCGCAACTCGACCGTCAGGCCGACTTTTTTCAGTCCGTAGACGGCGACGAGCGCGCCGTCCTTGACAACGCCGTAGAGCGTCGCCGCCGGATCGGCCCGCAACGCCGCCAGCAGCGCCGCCGGCTCCGCTTCATGCCCGGCTCCGGCGATGAGCGCGGCCGCCTCGGCGTCGCGCTCCGGCGGCAACGGTTCCGACGGGGCCGGCCCTTCGTCCGCGCCGGCCGCGACGCGCTCGGCCATCAGAGATCCAGCAGGTCGGCGAACGGTTTCGGATCGGAAAACGGACCGACCAGCGCGATGTTGATCCGATCGCGCCGGAACAATTCGCCCGCCAGTTCCTGCACCTCGGCGACCGTCACCGCCTCGATCTTTTCGACCACCTGCTCGGGCGTCTTGATTTCGCCGTAGGTCGCTTCCTGGCTGCCGATCCAGGAGGCGACCGAGCGGCTGTCTTCCATGCCCATCAGCAACCGGCCGGTGCGCAAGTTCTTGGTCCGCTGCAATTCGTCTGCCGGCGTCGGCTCGTCGCGCAATTTGCGCAGTTCGCGCACGAGCGCGGCCAGCGTTTCCTCGACCCGTTCGGTATCGCAGCCGGCGTAGATGACTCCCTGGCCGACGTCGGCGTAGGTCCGGAAATCGGCGTAGACGGAATAGACCAGCCCCAACTTTTCGCGGATTTCCTGAAACAGGCGCGAACTCATCCCCGCCGAGAGGATCGCCTGGATGGTGCCTTGCACGAAGCGGCGCTCGGTCGTGTAGGGGAGCGCCGGCATCGCGACGCAGAGATGCGCCTGCTCGGTGTCGCGTTCGATCAGGTGGATGCGCGGCTCGGTCTGGGCGTCGATCGTCGGTTCCCAATTGTCGGGCCGTTCCGGCGGCGTCAGATCGCCGAACGCCCGCTCGGTCAGGGCGACGACCTCGGCGTGGTCGATGTCGCCGCCGGCGGCGACGACCAGCCGTTCCGGGCTGTAGTTGCGCCGCCAGAAATCGATCATCCGCTCGCGCGAGATGTTGCCGACGGTTTCCTCGCTGCCGGCGATCGAGCGACCGACCCCCTGCTGCCCCCAGACGACTTCGTCGATCGCTTCGTGCACCAGTTCTTCCGGCGCGTCCTGAATCGACCGAATCTCCTCGAAGATGACGAGCCGTTCCTTTTCCAGCTCGCCCGGATCGATCACCGAGTTGCGCAAGATGTCGGAGAGGACGTCGAAGGCCGTTTCCAGATGGCGGCTCGGCACCTTCGCCCAGTAACTCGTGCCTTCGCGGCTGGTCGCGGCGTTGAGCACGCCGCCGACCCCTTCGACCTCTTCCGAAATCTGCATCGGGTCCGGTCGCCGCTCGGTGCCCTTGAACAGCATGTGCTCGAGAAAATGGGAAACGCCGGCGACCTCGTCCGGCTCGTAGCGCGAGCCGACGTTGTAACTGAAGATGAGGCTCGCCGATTTGACGCCCGTCATCGGGCCGGTGACGACGCGGACGCCATTGGGCAGCGTCGTCTTGTGGTAGGGAACGGACAACCTGAACTCCTGCAATGTGGGCGATTCGCCAGTCGGGGCCGCGGCGCGAGCGCGGCCGGCCTCCTTCGGTCATAGTACATTGCGAAGGACATCGGCGCGGCAGGCCGCCGGTTTGGCGTGCTCGCCGACGGACATGGATGGGAAGGACGGCGGGATGGATCCTTTGGTCGCGACGGTGGTCCGGCTCTACAAGGAAGCGCACGCCGAGATGCGCGACACGGTGCGCGGCATGGACCCCGCCGCCTTGACCTGGCGGCCGGCCCCGGAGACGAATTCGATCGCGGTCCTGATCGTCCACACCCTCGGCTCGGAAGGGGAAGTGTTCCGCATCGCCCGCAACGCCGCCAACAGCCGCGACCGCGACGCCGAATTTCGCACGGGGGTTGCCTCGGCCGCCGATCTGATCGCACTGCTCGACGCCGCCGACGCCGATCTCGACGCCGCCGCGCCGCAAATCACCGCCGCCGACGTCGACGCCGAGCGGCCACGGCGCACCAATCCGCCCGAAACGATGCGCTACTGGATGATCCAGAACTACGGCCATGCCCGCGAGCATCTGGCCCAGATTCACCTGACGAAACAACTTTACGAGTCGGGGAGTCGGGGAGTCGGGACGTCGGGAAGAACGTAGGCGAGTCGGCGCGCGGCGTTCCCTCACCCCCTGCCCCCGCTCCCGCTGCGGCGAACGAGGGGAACATTTGCTTCCCTCTCCCATCGCAATGCGAGAGGAGCGGGGGCGAGGGACTCTACGCCGCGCGTTGACCCCCTGCCCGCCGCTCATCTATCCAAACCGATGAACCCGGGCGATGCGCTGGGGCGCGTCCTGCGTGACGGTCAAGCCGGCGCGCGGCGCGCCGTTTCCCCGCCGACCGCATGCCGGCCTCGCCTGCCCCGCCGCGATTACACTTTCCCCAGCATGAGCGCGGGCCGGCGTCGCCGGTTCGCTTCGATTCCCGCGAGGAGCGTGAACAGATGACCGATGGATCGAATGGCCGCCCGCCGGAAGGCGGCGAGTTGACCCGCGAGCGCGTCCTCGACGCGATCCGGGACGTCATGGAGCCGGAGATCGGCCGCAGCCTGGTCGATCTGCGGATGATTCCGGAAATCGCGATCG
>JAICJJ010000595.1 GCA_025928535.1 Thermomicrobiales bacterium | reverse complement strand
TCGCCGCCATGCCGCTCGCGCCCGCCGGCCGTGCCGGCGCTTGTCTCGTCGCGCTAGACGCCCACTTGCAGGTCGAGCCGCTGCTCGGCGACCTGCGCCATCTGGTCGCTGGAGGCGAGCAGATAGAGCTGGTAGATGCTCGGAAAGAGTTTGCTCGTCACATCGGAGCCGATGTCGATCGTGAACGAGCCCTTTTCGCCTTTGGCGTCGGCCGAGGCGACGATCGACTTCGTCGGGTCGGACGCCGACGGATCGACCAGGGCGTAGCGGAGGGCCAGCGTCCCCGGCCCTTTGACCGTCACCGGCAGCGAAATCGGCGCGCCCGTCTTCAGCGTCGAAGGCGTCTGGGCCGCGATTTCGAGTTTCGGCGGCGGCCCGAACCGCCAATCGTCGGCGGTGAAGGGATACCCCTCGGCGCGGAACGCGTGCAGCTCGGCATATTGCGCCGGCGGGTCGTATTTGGCGAGGAAGAAGGGACCGTTCGAGATGACGAGCAGTTTCGTCTGGTCGAACCATTTCGAGGCCGCGTTGTAGCGGGCGACGGCGTCTTCCGGACTGACCAGCGTCTTGCCGTTGAGGGCGAAAACGCCTTTCGGCACGCTTTTCTGAGCGATGAACTGGCGCAAGGTGCGCTGGACGGAGCGGGCGTCGGTGTCGGTGACGAGGCTGAGCCAGGGCACGTTGAAGCGGGCGGCGGCGGTGTTGGAATAGGCGCCGCGCCGTTGGTTGAAGACGATGTCGTCCAGCGCGTAGAGCAATTCCCACGGCGTCGCGACGCTGCCGGCGGTGGCGTAGGAGGCGATGTAGCTCGGCTCGAAATGCCAGAAATCGACGTAGGTTTCGACCTTGTTGTCCGGCAGCAGCTTGATTCCCTTGAAGGTTTGCAAAAACGGCCGGCTGGTGATGCCAAGGGCTGTTTCGATCTGGATCTTCTTGTCGTCGTAGGCGATTTCCCACGACTGGCTGATCGAATAGAGGAGGTCGGCCGGGGCGATCTTCTGGCCGTGATGGAACGGCGCGCCGAAATACTTGCTGTAGTCGTAGGTGACCTTGCTGACCGCCTTGACGCCTTTGCCGACCGGCTTCCAGGCGTCGCCTTTGGCGTCCCAGAGAACGGCGTCGGCCGGGACGTCGAGCGTGCCGTCCGGGCCGGCGGTTTCGACCGTGTAGGCCGCGCGGAAGGGAATCGGCAAGCCGCTGAAGGGATGGTTCAAGACGGGCGCGTCGACGAGATTCTGGTGGATGTCGGTGGAATAGACGTCGCTCAGGCCGCCGATCGGATTCCAGGTGGTTTGATCGGTCCAGACCCAGAGATGCCCGGCGCGCAGTTGCTTGGAGCCTTTGACGCTGGCGGTGCGGAGGCTGAGCGGCGATTTCGGCCCGCCGACGATGTCGATGTTGAGATTTTCGACGGCGTCGCGGACGGGAAAGCTTTGCAGCGCCGTCGCCAGCCAGATGCGGACGCTTTCGGCGATGCCGAGCGCCGTCATCTGCCGGTAGAGATCGTCCCGCTCTTGCCGGTTCTTGAATTGGCCTTTGTAGAGTCGCTGGCCGATCTTGTCGAGGTCGGGCTGCTGGTATTGCCAAAAGCCGGTTTCGAGCCAGCCCGGCATGTTGCCGAGCCAGGGGGCGTACATCTGGTTGATCGTGCCGAAATCGTAGCGGTCGGGCGCGGAGCGGCCCCAGCCTTCGGTGTAGATGTGCCATTGAAAGGTGATCGGGTCGCTGGCGTAGACGGCCAGCGTGGCGGGGCCGAACGGCTGGTAGATCGGCTGCGCCTGGAAGCCGACATTCGCCAGCGCCGCCCGCACCAGATCGCCGATGTCGCGCCGCTCGTCTTCGACCCGCGTCACGATCTTGACGACCACGGGCCGCCCCTGGAACGTCCAGACGTTGCCGGTCAGCGTCGCCCCCGCTTTTTTCATCTGGTCGCTGATGACGCCTTTGGC
>JAICJJ010000478.1 GCA_025928535.1 Thermomicrobiales bacterium | reverse complement strand
GCCACATCGTGTTCGGATCGAACGCCGGGTCGTCGAGCGCCACGGTCGGCGCCGGGAAGCGCGGCCAGAAGATCGCCGGATCGGTCAGCGTCACGACGAGCCGCGACGCGACTGGCCGGGGGAGGCGGCCGGTCAGGAGCGGCATCAGGTTGAACGGCGTCCGGACCGGGATCCGCGCACCCCGCCGGGTCGCCCAGAACAATCCGGCGGCCGGGTCCCATTGCAGCGCCAGCAACCGCTCCGTCAGACGATCCGCCTCCGCCCGCCAGCGTGGGGCGTCGTTCGCGCGGCCGATCCGCTCGGCGATGGCGGCGAGGGCGTCGCAATCGAGCGCGAGGTAGGCGTTGAGTTCCGGCGCGGTCACCGGCGGTCCGCCGTCCCAGAGTGGGCTGTCGTCGAGGCCGGACGAGTAGGGATGGTCGTAGGCGCAGAGGCCGTCGCCGTCCCGGTCCGTTTCCCGCCGCCACCAGTCGTGGGCGCGGACCAGCGCGGGGTACGTTTCCGCGAGAAAGCCATCGTCCGGCGCGACCGCGTCGATCTTGCCAACCGTCCACGCCAGCAGCGGCGGCTTGGTGATCGGCGTTCGCAGCGCCGCTGCTCGCTCGGCTTCCGATTGATCGGGCGACAAGAAGCGGGCGAGTTCGTTCGGCGGCAGATCGGCCACCGTCGCCAGCACGCCCGCGTCGTGGATCACGTCCGGCAACATGCCGTCCGATCGTTGATGGGCCAGCACGAGGCGAATCTGATCGCGCGCCAGCGCCGGGTCGATGTGCCGCAGCGCCAGCGCGTGAAAGCAGGAATCCCAGTTCCAGATCGCGACGTAGCCGATTTTCGACGGCGCGACTCCGACCCGGCGTGGATCGGAGCGCGGCCTGATCTGATTCGCCCGCAGCACCCACCACGCCCAGGCCGCCTGCGCGCGGTATGGATCGGCCACGTCGGGCGCGGCGGCGAACCACGCCCGCCAGCGTTCCCGCGCCGCCGCGAACAGGTCCGTCGCGCCGGCCAGGGGCGGCGGCGCATCACCCGGCCCGATCCGGATCGCGAGCAGGGCGTTTTCCGACGCCGATCGCCAGTGAACGCGGACCGTCCCGTCGTCGATCGGCGCGGCATCCTGGCCGGACGCGCCGTCTGCGCGCCAATGCACGCCGCGAAGGTCGGCGTCGCCGCCAGTCGCCGGCGGCGCGGCGACGTTGAACGAAACGCCGCATGAGACCGGGGGCGGCGCGACGACGATCGTCGCCGGATCGGCGAAGCAAATCCGGAATGGACCGCGCGCGGTGGCGCATTCGATCCGATCGGGAAACGTCGCGGCCTCGAACGGCAGCGGCGCTCCGTCCGCATCGGTCAGGCGAAGACCGGAGACGACGACGGCATCGCGCGCGGGCGTCTCGTATTCGGCGAGGGCGATCCGGAATGCGCCGGCGCCGTCGCGGAAGAAGAGCAGACGCGATTCCGGCTCGGTGAACGGAACCCGCCGCAGGTCGATCCGATCCCGCAGCAGGTCGAGGATGTCGCCCTTCACTTGCCGGAGAGCCCGGACGTGGCGACGCTTTCGATGATCGAGCGTTGCCCGATCAGGTAGACGATCAGCACCGGCACGATCGCGATCGCCGAGCCCGCCATCAGATGGGCGTAGTCGATCTGGAACTGGCTGCGAAATTGATTGAGCAGCAGCGGCACGGTGAATTTTTCGGGCGTGTTGAGAAAGATGAGCGGGGTGAAGAAATTGTTCCAGGTGTCGAGAAAGGTCAGGATCGCGAGGGCGGCGAGGCCGGGGCGCAACAGCGGCAAGATGATCGTCCGGTAGATCGTCCAGCGGCTGGCGCCGTCGAGAATCGCCGCTTCTTCGAGGTCGATCGGAATCGCCAGAATGAACTGGCGCAGCAGGAAGATGGCGAAGGCGTTGAGCAGCGCGGGCGGCACGATGATCGACAGATGGCTGTCGATCCAGCCGATACGCGCCATGATGATGTAGAGCGGAATGATGGTCACCTGCCGGGGCACCATCATCGTCGCCAGAAACAGGATGAAGAGCGGCCGGCTGAACGGAAAATCGATCCGGGCGAACGCGTAGGCCGCCATCGACGCCGTCAGCAGCGTCAGCGCGACGACGACCACGACGATGTAGGCGCTGTTGAAATAGGCGAGGCCGAACGGCAGCGCCGTCAGCGATTCCGGGATGTTCGTCCAGACCCACGGATTCGGCCAGAAGGTCGGCGGCACGGCGAGCGTCTGCTGCATGTTCTTGAACGAAGTCAGCACCATCCAGACGAACGGGAACACCATCAGCAGCGCGCCGAAGGAGACGAGGAGATGAAGCGGCCATTGCCGCGGGCCGCGCGCCGCAGCGAGATCGGCGGTGGAAGCCGCCGCGCGCCGCTTGTTCGCGAGCGCCGTCGACTCAGTCATAGTGCACCCACCGGCGCTGGCCCCAGAACTGGACCAGTGTGACGACGAGGGTCAGCAGAAAGAGAAACAACGCCGCCGCGCTGCTCGCGCCGAACGCGAAATTGCGAAAGGCGAGATCGTAGATGTGGTAGACGAGGGTGCGGCTGGCGTCGAGCGGCCCGCCGTTGGTCAGGACGAAAATCTGGTCGAAGGTCTGCAACGAACTGATGACGGCGATCACGACCGAAAAGAAGATCGTCGGCGACAAGAGCGGCAGCGTGACGTCGCGGAAGACGCGCCATTTGGTCGCGCCATCGACTTGGGCCGCTTCCTGCAGCACCGTCGGGATGTTTTGCAACCCGGCCAGAAAGATGACGACGTTCAGGCCGAGGGTCCACCAGATCGTCACGAGCGCGATCGCCGGCAAGACGAACCGCGTGTCGAGCAGCCAGTT
>JAICJJ010000573.1 GCA_025928535.1 Thermomicrobiales bacterium | reverse complement strand
CTCCGGGGAGGCGTCAGGCGAGATCGACCCCGTCCATCGACAGCAATCCGAGCGGCGAGACTTTCAGGTTTTGCACCTTGGCCGCCGCCCCGATCGCCCGGCTCGGATAGCCGAGCACGACCATGATCGCATCCTCGAGAATCAATTTTTGCGCCTCGGCGTACATCTGCTCACGCTTGTTCGCGTCATGTTCGGTCTGGGCTTGGGTGTTGAGTTCGTTGACCCGGTCGTTCTTGTAGCCCATCCGACTGACCGCGCGCGGCGCCGTGAACAGGGAGAACATCACATTGTCCGGGTCGCCGTTGTCCCAGGTCCAGTCGTTGATGAAGGCTTGCGCCTTGCTGGCGTTGAGTTGGGCGTAGAAATCGGCGTCTTCGAGCGCCTGCAGATTGGCGGTGAGCCCGATCGCTGCCAGATCGGCCTGGATCAGTTGCCCGACCGTCGGCCAGAACGAATTGGAACGGTTGATCAGGGTGAACGAGACGTTGCTCGCGCCCGATTCGGCGACGAGCGATTTCGCCTTCTCGACATCGTAGGGGTACATGTCGGCGAGCGACGGATCGTAGCCGAGCAACGTCGGCGCGATTGGCCCGGCGCCGAGGGTGTACTGACCGTAGAAGACCGCGTCGGCGATGTTTTTCTTGTTGATCGCGTACTGAGCCGCCTTCCGCAATTTCGCATTGTCGAACGGCGCGATCGCCTGGTTGAAAGCGAGAAACTGCACGCTCAAAAATGGCCCGGTCAGCAATTGGAGATTCGGGTCGTTCTTGACCGTCGCGGCGTCCTTGAAATCGATCTGGTTGGCGACGTCGATCGCGCCGGTCTGCAACGACGACAACCGCACGGTGTCGTCGCTGATCGTCTGCCAGATGACGCGGTCGAGTTTCGGCCGGCCGCCCCAGTAGCCGTCGTAGGCGGTCATCACCAGTTCGACGTCCTTGGTCCAATGGTCGAACTTGAACGGCCCCGTGCCGACCGGCGCCTGGCCGAAATCCTTGCCCGCCTTTTCCAGCGCCGCCGGGCTGACGATGTTGGCGGCGAACACGGCGAGATTGCCGGGCACGAGCACGGACGCCTTCGAGAGCGTCAGCGTCAGTTCGAGATCGCCCGTCGCTTCAGCTTTGACGACGTCGGAAAAGGCGATTTCGGCGTAGGTGATCCCCTCGAAATGGTAGGGATTCTTTTCGTCCAATTGCCGCATGATGTTGAGCGCGGCCGCCTTGGCGTCGAGTTTCGTGCCGTCGTGGAAGGTGACGTTCGGCCGGATCTGGAAAACGTACGACAGACCGTCGGCCGAAACATCCCACTTTTCGGCCAGCGCCGGCTCGATTTCGATCGTGCCGGGCGTGAACCGCGTCAAACCTTCGGTCATGTTGTTGGCCAGCGGCAGGATGTCGCCGTAGCCGTTCGAGCCAGCGATGGCGGGATCGAGTTGAACCGTCTGCTGGGCGATGGCGACCACGAGCGTCTTCCCGTTGTCCTGGAACCAGGCGCGCGGCGCGGCGGCGGTTGGACGTGTCGCGCTGGCGAGCGCGCCGGCGACTGGCGCGGCGATGCCGAGTTGGGCGGCGCCAAGCAAAAAGCGCCGCCGTGAGATGCCGCCCCGGTGCAACCGGTCGATCAACGTTTCCAGCCGTCGGTTGGCGTCGTGGTCGCTCATCGCATTGTTCTCCTCATCGGTCTGCGTCACGCCGCGCCGGGCCGCCCGGCGGGCATCGCGTTCGATTCGCGTGGTTCAGCGCTCGACCGCCAGTTCGAACGGCAGATCGTCCAGCGCTTCGTGGCCGTCGTCGGTGATCAGCAGCATCCGCTCCAGTTGAAAGGCGCCGACGCCGAGCAGGTAGTAGGGCAATTCGAGGCTGATCGCCATGCCCGGCACGATCGGCCGGGTTTCGTCGGGCGCGATGAACGGCGGCTCTTCGTAATTGTGGGCGAGGCCGATGCTGTGGCCGAGATGGCCGCGGCTGTAGTTGGCGAAGCCGGCCGCGCGCATGGCGTTGGTCCCGGCGGCGTAGACCTGCTGAAACGTCGCGCCCGGCCGGACGACTGCTTCGGCGGCGGCGAGCGCCTGCCGGAGCGCGGCGTAGACGGCCGACTGGTCGGGGGTCGGCGCGATGGCGAAGGTGCGGCCGATGTCGCTATGCTGGCCGCCGACATCGACTTGCATGTCGAGTTTGACCGTTTCGCCCGG
>JAICJJ010000326.1 GCA_025928535.1 Thermomicrobiales bacterium | reverse complement strand
TGGTGATCGGCCCCGAACGGGTTGACGGCGTAGATGAGGGCGAGCGACCGCTTCACCTGCGGCATGTGCGCCGGCAGCGGGTTGCCCTTAACGGCGGTGACGAGATCGGCGCCGCGACCGCCGAGGCGCTGCGCGGCGGCGGCCATGCCGTCGGCCAGGACATCGCCGAATCCTTCCCGCCGGGCGATCATGCCGGTCAGGCGGACCACCATCTCGGCGTCGCCCCAGCGCAGTTCGAGGCCGCCGGTGTCGGCAAGGGTGATCTCGCCCCGGTCGAAGGCGTCCATCGCCCAGCCGATCGTCGCGCCGAGCGAAATCGGGTCCATGCCGTGGATGTTGCAGAGTTGATTCGCTTCGGCAATGGCGCCGAGGTCGTCGACCAGGCAATAGGAGCCGAGGGTCGCCAGCGTTTCGTATTCCGGCCCGCCGTAGCGCCCTTCGACGCCGCGCGTTTCGTCTTGCACGACCCGCTTGCAGCGGACGGCGCAGGCGTAGCAGGTGTCGTTGCGGAGCAGGATCGTTTCGGCCATCCGCTCACCGCTGATCTGCTCGGCCCCGGCGAAGACGCCGCTGTCCCAGTTGCGGGTCGGCAAGCCGCCGACGCTCTGCTGCGCCAATACCGTTTCCGCCGTACCGTATTTTTGCATCCCCGCCATCGCGACGTTGACGCGGACGTTTTTCGCGCCCCATTGCGTCAGTTTCTTGAGCCGCTCCGGTTCCTTGACGGCGACCTTGCCCGTGCCGCGGACGACGACCGCCTTGAGATTCTTGCTCCCCATGACCGCGCCGGAACCGGTCCGCCCGGCCGCGCGCGAGGTGTAGGTGATGATGCTGGCGTAGCGGACGAGGTTTTCCCCGGCCGGGCCGATCGCCATCGTCTGGATCTTGTCGTTGCCCAAATCGGCTTTGAGCGCGTCTTCCAGTTCGCCCGTGCCCATGCCCCAATACGGCGAAGCATCGCGCAATTCGGCCCGGCCGTTTTCGACCCAGAGGTAGACCGGGCGCTCGGCGGCGCCCTGGATGACGACGGCGTCGAAGCCGGCGAATTTCAGTTCGGCCGGGAAAAAGCCCCCGACCTGGGCGTCGCCGATGGCCCCGCTCAGCGGGCTCTTGCAGTTGACGCTCATCCGGCTCTGGCCGGAGATGGCGGTTCCGGTCAGGGGGCCGACGGCGAAGACGAGGACGTTGTCCGGCCCGAGCGGATCGGCCCCGCGCGGCACGCGGCGGAGGATGTAGTCCATCGCCAGCGCCGCGCCGCCCATGTGGCGGCGGTAAAACGCATCGTCGGGGTGGTCGATCGAAATCGCGCCGGTGGTAAGGTCGACGACGAGGATGTTGCCGGTGTAGCCGAAGGGCATGGCGGCCTCCGCAGCCGATGGCAGGCGCCGCATGCCCGCGTCCGGGCCGCGGCCGACAGTGCAATCCGACGGAAATGAACGCGGAGGGAGATTAGCCGGTCGTTCCGGATGCGTCAATGGCCGATTGCATTGTTCGCGTATGTCTGATAGCGTTATGCACATGCATGCAGAACGGTCGGAGCCGGCCGCAGTCCGGTCGAAAATCTGGATCGAAAGCGGCGGCGAGGTCATCCTCTCGGAGTGGCGGATCGACGTGCTGGCGGCGATCGAGGAAACCGGCTCGCTGGCGCGCGCCGCGGAACGGCTCGACGTGCCCTACCGGACCGCCTGGGAGCGGGTGCGCGAGATGGAGCGGCGGCTCGGCGCGCCGCTGGTCGAAACGGCCAGCGGCGGTCCCGACGGCGGCGGCAGCCGGCTTTCGCCCTATGGCCGCGATCTCGTCGCCCGCTGGCGGCGCGCCGCCAGCGGGGTGCGCGAAGCGATTGAAGCGCGCTTTCGGGCCGAGTTCGGCGATCTGCTCAGTTAAGTCGCCTTCGACCTATCCGGCTGGCGATGGCGCGTCCGCTCTCGACTACACGCCAGGGTTGTCGCACTCGGGCCAGCAACGCGAGGCGTCGGAGCCGCAGGTATGCCCCATCGGGCTGGTGGTGACCGCCAGGCAGAAGAAATGGAAGCCGACCGTGTCGCGACAATCCTGACTGGTCGTGCACGTCTGCAGCGTGGTGTAGTCGATGTCGTTGCCGTTGCCGTCCGTCTCGTTGACGCAGACGTTGTTTCCTTCCGCCGTCAGCACGCAGGCGCAGTCGCCGTTGTCCCCCGCGACGTGGCCGCAGACGGGAGCGGGGCCGCCGAACGGGTCCGTGCAGACGAAGGGGGTGGGGCAGACGCTGGGAGCGGCGTTGCACGTCCGACTCTGGCAGACCTGATTGAACCCGCACTTCGGCTTGCATTTGCCGCGATGTTTGCGGCGCGGGGCCGCGTCGGCGGGCGAAGCGTCGCGGCCGACCACGAGCAGTCCACCCGCGAGGAGCGCGGCGAAGGCGCGCCGGGTCGGCGTGCGTTCGTTCAGCGAGGTGGCGGCGCGGGTCAGGGCATCGAAGCGGGTTGGGTCCATGGCTCGCTCTCCTCAAACGCGCGTGCGGGGGAGACTTCGCGTCGGTCCGCCGGATATGAGGTCGAAGAAGGCGATTGCGAACGCGCGGACGCGTCAGACGATTGAGGAATCGAACGCGAGCGCATTGTCATTGACGTCGGTCAACTTGTCAATCAGCAGAATATCAATATCGCAAGCCGATGAATAGGGTGGCCATCGTGGCCGGGAGGCGAGCGGAACCGATCGCCTCTTTTCTTCGCCGGCGTTATGCACGATCATGCCGAACGCGCCCGGGTGGGCGTCGCGGACGGACGAGCAAAGGAGCGATCGATGCGACGCATTTCGTTCGCCTGGGCAGCTGGCGCCGCGTTCCCGATCCTGCTGACGCTGGCGCTTGCCCTGGTTCCGGTTTGGGCCGCGGCGAAAGGCGCGACGCCGGCCGCCTCGCCGGTCGCCCGGACGGGGCCGAAAGACCTGATCCTCGCCACCACCACCTCGACCCAGGATTCCGGCTTGCTCGACGTCCTCGTGCCGATGTTCGAGCAGCAATCGGGCTACACGGTCAAGACGGTCGCCGTCGGGTCCGGCCAGGCGCTCGAACTCGGCAAGCGGGGCGAAGCGGACGTCCTGCTCGTCCACAGCCCGGCGGCCGAACAGCAATACATGGCCGGCGGCTACGGCGTCGACCGCCAGATCGTGATGTACAACGACTTCATCATCGTCGGACCGCCGAACGACCCGGCCGGCATCAAGGGGATGCCCTCAGCGCTCGACGCGATGAAGAAGATCGCCCAAACCCAATCGCCCTTCGTCAGCCGGGGCGACGATTCCGGCACCAACGCGCTCGAACTGAAACTCTGGAAAACGGCCGGCATTCAACCGTCCGGCAGCTGGTACACCGAATCGGGCACGGGGATGGGGGATACGCTCAACATCACGAACGAGCGGAACGCCTACACCATCTCCGACCGCGCGACGTATCTCGCGATGAAAGACCGGCTCGACCTCGCCATTCTGGTCGAAGGCGACAAGAGCCTCCTCAACATCTACCATGTGATCCCCGTCAATCCCGCCAACGGCCGCGACATCAACGCCGCCGGGGCGAAAGCGTTCGAGGAGTTCATGCTGGCGCCGGCGACGCAGACGACGATCGGCGAATTCGGCGTCGACAAGTTCCATCAGCGCCTCTTCACGCCCTGCGCGCACGACAGTTGCGGCATCGAAGCGACCCCGGCCGCGGCTCCGGCGGCGACGCCCGCGGCCTGATCCGAATGGCGCCATGAGCGACATCCGCGACGGGTTCGGCGAAGCGATCCGGCTGTTGCTCTCGGGCGACAGCGACATCTGGCAAATCATCTGGTTGTCGCTGCGCGTGTCGGCCACGGCGACGTTCGTCGCCCTCGCCCTCGGGATTCCGCTCGGCAGCGGCCTGGCGCTGATGCGCTTTCCGGGTCGGCCGCTGGCGGTCGGCGCGGTCAACGCCGGCATGGGCTTGCCGCCGATCGTGGCGGGGCTGGTGATCAGCCTCCTCTTTTTCCGCAACGGGCCGCTCGGTCCGCTGCACTGGCTCTACACCCCAACGGCGATGATCGTCGCCCAGGCGGTCATCGCCTTGCCAGTCGTGGCCGGTCTGACCTACGCCGCGCTGACTGGGCTCGATCCGCGTTACCGGCTCCTGCTGCGCTCGCTCGGCGCCTCGCCGGCGGCGGCGACATGGTGGCTCCTGCGCGAAGCGCGCGCGCCGGTGCTGGCGGCGGTGATCGCCGGGTTCGGCGCGGTCATCTCCGAAGTCGGCGCGGCGATGATGGTCGGCGGCAACATCAAGGG
>JAICJJ010000434.1 GCA_025928535.1 Thermomicrobiales bacterium | reverse complement strand
TGGATGATCTGCTGACGCGGCACGCGCCGCACACCCCGGCGCACGACAGCATCGCGGTCGACGCGAGCCGGATCGTCAATTATGTCGATCACGAACTCGATCCGGCCGCGCGCGGGCTGATTCTCATCGCCTGCGACCGGCAAGGCGTCTTCGAGCCGATCCCGCTCGACATCCCGATCGACACGTGCCTGACCACCGGTCCCGTGCCGTCGCTGCGGCCGCTGGTCCACGCCGCCGACGATTTTCCCCTCTTCGCGGTGCTCGTCGCCGACCAAAAGGAAGCGGCGCTCTGGCTGTTCGCGCGAGAAACGTGGCAAACGGGCATCGAGGTGGAAGCGGACGGCTATCCCCGCAAGCAGGCGCAGGGCGGCTGGTCGCAAGATCGATTTCAGCGCCGAGCCGACGTCCGGGTCGAAGCATTCGCGAAGACGGTCGCCGCAGAGACGTTTCGTGCGTTTTACGATCGCGACCAACGCGGCATTCCGGCCGAGAAGGTCGCCTACTTCATCGTCGCCGCCGACGAACCGGCGCTGACCGCGCTCGACGCGGAATTTCACGAGATCGTCAAACGCCGCATCATCGGCCAGATCCATCTGCCGATCGACGCCGGCATGAACGACGTCGTCGCCGCGGCCTTGCCGCTGGTCGAACAGGCGGAACGGCAGCGGGAAGCGGAGGCGGCGCAAGCGGTTCGCGACGCGGTCGGCGCCGGGCAAACCGGCGTCGCCGGGGCGGAGCCGACGCTGCTGGCGCTCGATGTCGGTCAGGTGCTGACGCTCGTGATGAACGACGATTTTTCCCAACCGGGCTGGGCCGATTACACCTTCCCGGTGTTCGGCGCCGGCGCGCCGCCGAAGACGCATCCGGCCGGCGGCGACGTGGCCAACATCGTGCCGACCGCGCTCGAAGACGAATTGATCCGGCTGGCCCTGAAGACCGACGCGACGATCGAACTGGTCCGATCGGCGGCGCCGATCGAGGCAAGCGAACTCGAGCGCGTGCCGAACGCCGCCGCGCCGCTGCCACGGTCCGAGGCGGCAACGACGCTCGACGCCCTCGGCGGCGTTGGCGCGGTCTTCCGCTTCGCCCTCAGCGCCGACAATCCGACCGCCACGCCGTGACCGATCCCGCGAGACCGGACGGCGCGGCGGTCAGTGCTTGCGCCGGATTGGGCGAGGCTACATCCCCGTGACGACGACCGTACCGGTCATCATCGGGTGAAACGCGCAGTGGTAGGTGTACGTGCCGGGGGTGGAAAAGGTCACGCTGAAGCCGGCGCCCGGGGCGATCGCGCCGGAATCGAACGCGCCGACATCCGACGTCACGGTGTGGGCGACGCCGTCGTTGTTGAACCAACTGACGGTCGTTCCGGCCGGCACCGAGATCCACGACGGCTGGAACGAGAAGTTGGCGATCGAGACGCTGGACCCGGACATCTGTGCGGCGCTGACGGCGGCGGGCGCTGGCGGTTGCGCGCTGGCGGCGACCGCGACGGCCGGCAAGGCCAGCAGGGCGATGAACGCGAACAAGACGGTGATGCGTTTCATGAGGCGCGCCTCCACGATGGACGACCGATCGACCGTCGGGCGGCGGCACAGGCGCTCGCCGGACGCCGTCGCTCGATCGGCGGTCCAAACGTGGGGAAGGCGCACGATATTCCCGGCGCGCCGGTCGATCAGGCCGTGACGAGCGCTCCGACGTAGTCGTGCACCGCGTCGACCGCGGCGACGGCGCCGCCGGCTTCGATCATCTCGGCCTGCATCGCCGCGACGCGCCGACGGCATGCGCCGTCGGCGAGCACCGACTCGATCGCGTCCAGCAGCGCTTCGGGCGTCTGCTCGACCTCCGCCAGCGAGCGGCCGAGCCCGAGTTCCTGCACGCGCGCGGCGTTCATGAACTGATCGGCCATCCGCGGCGCCACCACCAGCGGCACGCCGAGCCGCAGCCCCTCCATCGTCGAGTTCATCCCGCCATGAGTGACGAAGACGTCGGTCTGCCGCAGCACGGCGAGCTGCGGCACATGGGGCCGGGCGATGACATTCGACGGAACCGGGCCGATCGTCGCCAGGTCGGTGCGGCCGGTCGAGACGACCGCCTGCCAGTCGCGGCTGGCCAGCGCCGCGAAGACCGCCCGGTAGAAATCGGCCTGCTCCCAGGCGACGGTGCCGAGCGAGACGAAGATGCGCGGCCGACCATCAGCCGCCGGCAGCGGAAAATCGCCGAGCGCCTCGTCCCGCAGCGACGGCCCGACGAACCGATAGCGGGCGTCGAACGAATCGCCGCCCGGCTGGTACGACTTCGGGATCGTCACCAGCGTCACCGGCTCGGCCCGGAAGACGGTGTCCAGGTCGGCGACGACTGACGGGAACGCGGCCCCGAGTTTTCCGCCGGCGGGGAAGGCCATCCGGCTGAACAATTCCCTGGCGGTGACGCCGTCCGGGAAGGCGAAGGTCGGGCTGAGCGCGACGCGCGGCACGGGCATCTCGCCCACCTCGCCGATCCCGAAGAGTTGCAGCAGGCTGTCGTAGATGACGACATCGGGCGACGTCGCCAGAATTTGCCCGATGGCGGCGCGGACGTCGCCGCGCATGCTGGCGAAAAAGGTCTGCACGGCGGCGGGCGTCGGCGTCACGTCGCGGCGGCGAGCCATCAGGTCTTCGCCATATGGCAGGAACTCGGCGCCGGCGGCGCGGACTTCGTCGCCGAAGCGCTCGCCGACGGCGAACGTCACTCGGTCGCCGCGGCGGACATGCTCGGCGGCGATGGGCAAAAATGGGTTGACGTGCCCGTACCCGGACATCGTCAGGATCGCGACATGAAGCGGCATTCAGATTCTCCTCGACATGCTGTTCGAACCAGGAAGCGGCATCGCCTCGACCACACGGGCATCAGGCGAAGCGGCGCGCCAATCGTCCGCCCGTTCCCGCCGGCAAGCGCGCTCCGTTGCACGTCGTGGCCCCGCTCCGGTTCGTCCCGGCGGGCAACCCGGCGTATGCTATCATATACACCAACCGGTTGGTTAGTGTTTTTCTGCCGGGCCGAAATCATCAGAGCGCCCACGAGGTCATGGCCATGAACGAGCCCGACACGAGCCGGGCCGCGACCGGACGCGAACGCATCCTCGAAGAAGCCCGCGCCCGCTTTACCGAGCAGGGATTCGCGGCCGTGTCGATGCAGCAGATCGCCGACGCCGCCGGCGTCAACAAGGCGACCCTCTATTACCACTTCACCGACAAGGAAACGCTCTTCGCCGCCGT
>JAICJJ010000260.1 GCA_025928535.1 Thermomicrobiales bacterium | reverse complement strand
CTTGATCAGGGTCGATTTGCCGGCGCCATTTTCGCCGAGCAAGGCGTGGATTTCGCCCGGCAGCAAGGCGAGCGACACGTCGTCGAGCGCCTGGGTCGCCCCGAATCGTTTCGAGACATGGCGCATCTCGAGCACCGGGCGCGCGGCGTCCGCCTGTTCACCCTGCAACCGCTCCGTCGCGGCATTCACCATCTCGGCTCTCACCGAATCGCCCGCTCGCCTGTTGGCCGCAAGCGCCCTTGTAGCACAGCGAGCCGGGCGGCGCAATGACGAAGTCGGGGAGTCGGGGAGTCGGGGAGTCGGGAGCAGCGTGCGGCATTGCCCTCGTCATTGACACAACCGCGGCAGCCGCTACAGTTCTCGCGCGAGTCAATGCATGGACGACTGGATGCGAAGCAGCCTCGGGACCGGCCGCCGCCGGCCCGGCAACGAAGGGAGCCAGTCCATGACCACCCGACGACCAGGACCACTCGCAGGACGACCGCTCACGCGCCGCGGCGCTGTACGCGCCGGCGGTTTGGGGGCGGTCGCCCTGCTTGGAGGCAGCGCGATGCAAACGGCCTCTGCCCAGGACGCGACCCCGACGACGAGCCAGGAGGCTGGATCGTTGCGACCGCTCCTCAGCGACAACCCGATGTGGGAAGCGTTCGGCGACCGCGCCCTGGTGCTGGCGATCGACCGCGGCGCCGACTTCGGCGAATGCGTCACCACCGTGCAGCGCGTCGGCGCCGGCGGGATCGACGACTGGCATCGGGAATGGATCGCCACCGCCGACCGCATCGCCGCCATCGGCGACGCCAGCGCCGCAGCCGGCCGTCGCGTCAGCGCCCGCGAAGCGTACTGGCGCGCCTGCAATTACTACCGCTCTTCCTATTTCCCCCTCTATGGCGCGCCGACCGATCCACGGCTCGTCGCCGCGTTCGACAAGGAGACGGCGACCTTTCTCACGGGGGCCGCGCTGAGCGACATCCCCATCGAGGCGGTCGAGATTCCCTTCGAAGGCACGACCCTGCCCGGCTATCTCGTCACCGTCGACGCTTCTGGGAAACCGCGGCCGACAATCGTCCACACCAACGGCTACGACTCCACCATCCAGGAGATGTATTTCGCCCACGCCCCGGCGGCGATCCGCCGCGGCTACAACGTGCTGCTCTTCGACGGCCCCGGCCAGGGCCGCAATCTCATCAAGGACGGCGTCCACATCCGGCCGGACTGGGAAAACGTCGTCCGCCCGGTCATCGACTACGCGCTGACGCGGCCAGAGATCGATCCGAAGAAGATCGCGCTGGCCGGCTGGAGCTTCGGCGGCTTCCTCGCGCCCCGCGCCGCCGCCTTCGAGCATCGGATCGCCGCGCTCATCGCCGATCCCGGCCAGTGGGACGAGGGGCCGGCCTTCCTGGCCCGGCTTCCCTTGACGGATGCGCAAAAAGCGGCCTTCCCGAACATCGACCCCACGCTGTTGCAGCCCTTCGAAGACTGGCTGAAGAGTTCGCAGGCGCCGGCGATGCTGCGGTGGTCGCTCATCCAGCGCGGCTTCTGGGTCAACGGCGTCGACAGCGTCTACGCCTACGCCGTCGACCTTTTCCGCTACGAACTCTCCTCGGTGGCGAAAAACATCGCCTGCCCCACCTTCCTGTCGCAGGCGGAAGACGATCCCGTGGCCGACTATGCGCCCGACCTCTACGCAGCGCTCACCGTTCCGAACAAGGCGCTCGTCCGCTTCACCAATGCGGAAGGGGCCGGCATGCACACCGAAGCCCTGGCCCGCACCCTGTATGACCAGCGGATGTTCGACTGGCTGGACCAGACGCTGGGCGTCGCCGGCTGAGCGAGACGGTCGAGGTGGAGGACACGGCGAACTGACGACCCATGCGCAGACGCCAGGTTTGCTCGATCAGGCTGGACATTCCCGGACGAGGTCGTCGCCAGTGGGAAAAGTCACCGAGCGCCGGCGGCGTCGCCTGGCCGCATCTGATAGAGCCGGAACAGATTCGACGGCGCCACGAACAACGTCGTGACCTCGCCGAAGCCGGCCGCCTCCGCCAGCGCCCGCCAGCGTGCATCGGTCTCCGGGAAGTCGGCCGCATGCACGTGGGCGGTGATGGTCGCCCACCCCTCAGGCGTGTAGGCCGTCCACGCCGGCCGTTGGTCGTCCCACCGTCGCAGCCAGCCTGCCCGGTCCTCGCCGTCGGGGCTGGCGTTTTCATAGATCAGCAACCAGCCATCGTCGGGCAGGCCGCGACGGACCGCCCGCAGCACGTCCAGCTTCTCTGCCGTCTGCAGGTGGTGCAGCGACAAGCCGACCCAGACCACATCTGCCCGCAGCGTTCCGGCACGCAACGCTGCGCCGAAGTCCGCTTGCTCGAGCGTCGCCGGGCAGGCGAGCGCTGCCACCGATTGACGGGCGAGGGCGAGCGCGGTCGCCGAGAGATCGATCCCGTGATAGCGGGCGACGGCCGTGCCGGTCAGGGCGCCGACCGAGGCGGTCGCGTCGCCGCAGGCCACGTCGAGAAAGTGGAACGGGCGCGCGACCTGCTCGGCGAGCACCTGGTGGAGGCACGCATAGGCCTCCCGGTGAAACAGGTAGTTTTCATCGACCAGCGTCCGGTAGATCTGCCATTGCTGCTGGAAGACTGTCTGCTCGGCGGCCGGCTTCGCGTCTTCGTCCATGCCTGCCTCCCGGTCGTCACGACCGAAGATCGTCCGTCTGCAACGCGCCAGGCTGTCGTTCCGAACGCCGCCGACGCTCAATCGTCGATGTCGGTCCGCGCCGGCTCGCGGCGCATCAACCAGACGTGGACATCGCTGTCGGGCACGTCGGTCTCCGCCACAATCCGAAAGCCGCGGCGGGCGTAGTAGCGAGCATTGGCTGCGGTCGGCGCTTCGAGATAGCAACAGCGGCCATCGCGGTCGGCCGCGGCGAAGACCTCCTGCATCAGCGCCTCGCCGATTCCCCGCCGCTGCCAGGTCGGATCGACACCCAGCATGGCCAGATACCAGTGCGGCTCCGGCGCGAAGCGCGGGTGGAGCGCGTCGAGGTGATCGAGCATTCGTTGAAAGCGCGTCCAGGCGGCTGGTCCCAGTTGCCCCGGGACCGCGGCGATGCCCGTCTCGGCCAGATCGACGTCGGTCGGCGCGGACGCGTCGGGCGGAAACCAGAGCGCTACGCCGCGTACGCCATCCGCTGTGACGAGCGGCGCGCCGCAGCGCAGCGCGTAGTTGATCGCCGCTCGCGCGAGCGACAAGCCGAGCCGGTCGCGGTCAGCCTGGTCGGGAAGCACGAAATGCAGGCCCGGATCGTCGGCGAAGGCCCGGACCAACACTTGCGCAGCGGCATCGACGTGGGACGGGGAGATGGGGATCGGGGCGGGAGCGACCACGGCGTCCTCCTCGCAGGTTGGCTGCGCCATATCTGGATTTGGCGTTTGTCATGGTCAATGTATCATGCGTAAGCGTTCCACACACCCCGAGGATTTCGATCTCTCGCCCGATCGTCGATGACGTACGCATCGCCCGGGCCGAATTCGCGGCGGCTCGAACGCATGACCGAAGCCGAAGCCATCCAGCGGGTTGGCCCGATGACCGGCTTCCGCGCGATGGTCAGCCGCCTCGTCGCCCAATGCGAATCCCCTGCGACCGAGCGTCCGCCCCGCCGCGCGGCTTGACAGCAGGCCGCGCCGGCACTACTGTATCGATCAAGACTTGATCGATACAGTAGGCGGCGAAATGACATCGTTCGAGAAGCAAGCGGGGCGGCCGCGGGTGACGTTGCAGACGATCGCCGACCGGCTCCAGGTCTCCCGCACCACCGTCTCCAACGCGTTCGGGAAGCCGAATCAACTCAATCCGGCGCTGCGGCAGCAGATTCTGGACCTGGCCCGCGAGTTGGGTTATCCGGGGCCGAACCCCGCCGCCCGCACCCTGCGGCGGGGCCGCAGCGGCTCGCTCGGCGTCATCTTTCCCGAAACGCTCGTCTACGCCGTCACCGATCCTGCCGCGCTCCTCCTGCTGCGGGGAATCGCCGAAGCGAGCGAGGCGGCGCGGATGGCGCTCTGGCTCGCTCCCGTGCCGCCCGACCGCGAGGCGGGCATCGCCGCCGTGCGCGATGCCGTTGTCGATGGCTTCGTCGTCTATTCGCTGGCGGAAGACGACGCCCGCCTGCAAATCCTCGCCGAACGCGCGATGCCGACCGTGATCGTCGACGAGCCGCCATTGCCCGGCGCGGCCTTCGTCGGCATCGACGATCGGGCCGGGGCGCGCGCCGCCGCCGAACACCTGCTCGCCCTCGGTCATCGTCGCTTCGGCGTCGTCACCTTTCCCCTCGCCGACGACGACTACACGGGGCCGGCCGATCTGGCGCGGCAAGCGGCGGCCACGATTCCCATTTCGCGCGCCCGGCTCGCGGGCTACGCCGATGCGCTGGCGGCGGCCGGCCTGCCCTGGGACGAGGTTCCGGTCCAGGAGACCCGGTTGAACGAAGTAGCCTCGGGGGAGGCGGCCGCCTCCGCGCTCCTCGATCGCAGCCCACGGCCGACTGCGATCATGGCGTTCAGCGATCTCCTCGCGATCGGCGCGCTGCGCGCCGCGGCGACACGCGGCCTTCGCGTGCCAGCGGACCTCTCCGTGATCGGATTCGACGACATTCCTGCGGCGGCCATGGCGACGCCGCCGCTGACCACCGTTCGGCAACCGCTGCTGGAGAAAGGCCGGATCGCCGGGCGCCTGCTGCTGGACGGCTGGCCCGCGAACCAGCCGCCGACGCTGCGCTTGCCGACCGACCTCGTCGTGCGCGCCTCGACCGGACCGGCCCCGCCGTGATCCTCGCCAACCATGCCGTCGTGTCCGCTCCCGCGTCTCGTTGCCGCCGCCGATCGTACGCGTCAATTTTTCGTGCGGGAGGGGTGGTAGGGGCACGGCATGCCGTACCCGATCGGCCGCAAGGCCGCTAGACCGATGTCGGACTGCCCGGTTGTGGCTCTCCGAGCCACCGGGCACGGCATGCCGTGCCCCTACCGGCGTGGACGCCGCAAAACGTTGACACGCACCCCCCCCCCAACCGTGATTTGAGGAGTCGCCCGTGATTGAGTACATTTCGTATCTATCGGCCCAGCGCAT
>JAICJJ010000016.1 GCA_025928535.1 Thermomicrobiales bacterium | reverse complement strand
GTTTGTACAGCGCGATGTAGCGCAGGCGCTGCGGGCGCTGGGGGCGGCCACCGCGGTCCATCCGCGCGCGCGGATCGACCCGGACGCCGAGTTCCGTCACAACCTCGCCATCGACCCGCACGCGTCCGTCGCGAATGAGGTCTTCCGCCTTGCGGCGCGAGCCGATGCCGCGCGCGGCGAGCACGCGCTGGAGGCGTTCGGTTGTTTCCATCTGGCGCCGCTCCTCGCGCCGCGCGCGGCGGGTAGGGTCAGCCGACTTGCAGAATCGGCCGCTCGGTCAGCAAGTCGCTCCCGACGAAGAATAGTACCGATCCGACCGGCGCATTGGCGGCGGCGGCCGGCCCGAGCACGAGGCGGTAGCGCGCTTCCGCGGCGCGCGATTGGGGAATCGCCACGTCGCTCGTTTCCGGCAGGTACGCGCCCCAGACATTCAACTCGTCGGCGAGGCCGGGAAATGCGTCCGGCGTGGTGGGATCGACCCAGTGAAAATCGGCATGCAGCGCGTCGATGAGCGCGCGCATGTCCGAGTAACGGGCGGCGCTGTGCAGCGCGCCATCGTCGGTCTGATCGAGCGCGCTGCCGAGCAGCACCACGACGATGTCGTTGGCGCCGATGTGCACGGTGGACATCAGGCAGCCGCCGGCTTCTCCGGTCGTTCCGGTCTTGCCGCCGCTGACCGTGCCGTCGACGAGAAGATCGTCGGTCGTCGCGACGGGATACCCGTCCGGACGGACCTTCGAGGCGAGGACGGCGCTGGGCGTCGCGATCGTCTTGCGGAAGACTGGATTTTCCAACCCCGCGGCGGTCATCAAGGCCAAGTCGCGGGCGCTGCTGTAGTGATTGGGCGCGTCGATGCCGCTCGGATTGGTGAAGTGGGTGTTGGTCGCGCCGAGGGACGCGGCTTTCTGATTCATCGCGCCGACGAATGCCGCGACCGCCTGGTCGGCGCCGGCGGCGCCCGGATCGAGTTTCTGCCCGACATATCTCGCCAGCGCCAGGCCGGCGTCGTTCCCGGACGGAACCAGCAAGCCGATCAACAGATCGCCGACCGACAGGGTGTCGCCGGCGACCAAGCCGACCTGCGATTGATCGGGCGGCACGAGGTCGGCCTGCTCGATCGTCACTTTTTCGGCAAGATCCGCGTGATCGAGGACCACGAGCGCCGTCGCGATCTTGGTCAGACTGGCGGGCGGGAGATGTTCGTCGGGGGCCTGCGCGAACAGGGGCGTGCTGGCCGTGGCGTCGAAGGCGAACGCGGCTTTCGCCGACAGCGACGGCGGAGCGATTGGCGCAAACGTCGCGGCCACCGCCGGCGCGCGATCGCGCGCCGTGGCGTTCGCCCGCGAGATCGTGCCGCCGAGCGTCCCGATCGCGAGAACGAGCGACAGCATCGTCACGGTCACGCCGCGCACTCGTGACCGCGCTTGTTGGCTTGAAACGCGCATCCGGCAATCCCCTTGCCTGCGGCCTTCCCCACCGCTGTTTCGTCCTAGAGTATAGACACGGCTTCGGGTCGTGGCACGGCGAATCGGAGCCGGGCGAGGATGTGAAGTACACTGGCGCGGCTTATGAACGACTGGCTGAAATCAGACCGGAATGCGCGAACCGAGCGCGCCACCCTTCGGGCCACGGCGCGCGTGGCGGCGTTGGCCGATTTGCACGCGCGGCCACGAGCGGGCGCCGCCTCGATGGTTCGTTTGACCGATTTGCAGGGTCGCGCCGATCTGCTCGTGATCGCCGGCGACATCACCGAAACCGGGCTCATGTCCGAATTGGACTCGGCCGTCACGGCGCTGGCGGAGGTCCAGGCGCCGATCGTCGCCGTGCTTGGGAATCACGACTTGCGCACGTTGCGCCGCACTGCCTTTCGCCGCGCGCTCCAGCAAGCCGGCGTTGTGGTGCTCGATGGCGACGCGATCGTCGTCGAGACCGCCCAAGGCGTGCGCATCGGCGTCGCCGGCGTCTGCGGCTGCGGAGGCGGCTTCTGGCCGGCGGTCGGGCCGGAGCGCTTTCCGAGCCGGGCGATGAAAGCGCTTGCGCTGCGCGCGCGGCGGGAGACCGCCCGCCTCGATGCGGCGCTGGCGGGGTTGCATGGCGACGCCGACGTGACCGTGGCGCTGACCCACTTTTCGCCGACGGCTTCGACGCTGGGGCGCGAGCCGCTGGCGAAATACTGGATGCTTGGCAACGCCGAACTCGGATCGGTCATCGATCGCCATCCCGTCGATCTTGCGGTCCATGGCCACGCCCATCTTGGATCGCCTCGGGGTCAGACGGAGCGCGGCGTCCCGGTGCGCAACGTGGCGCTGCCGGTTGTCGGCGGCCCGGTCATTTTCGAGCTTCCGGCCGTGCGACGGTCGGATGCGGCGGATCAGGAACCGGCGCTGAGCGGAGTTTGGACGTGAACGGTCGGAAAAAGGCGCTTGCTCCACCGGCCCCGCTCGTCGCGCGTCGGCCAATCCGACTTGACGCCCTCGCCAATCCCTACGGCCCATGCCTCGCCGCGATTGACGCCGTCAGCGGCGGAGCGCCGGACGTGACACCGGAGTCATTGTGCGAGCGGCTCCGCCAGCGCATCGGCGAATCGCTCGGCGTGCCGAGCCGGTGGGTGCTGCTGGCCAGCCGCGCCGACGATCTGCTCGCCGCGTTCGCGCTCTGGCAGGCGCGGCGCGGTCCGACGGCGTTGTTTCGGCCGGGCGACGAGCAGCCACGGGAATTGACCCGGCGGCTCGGCGGCGAGCCGATCGTCATCTCCCGCGCCGCGTCGTTCGCGCTCGAACTCGAACCGGAACTGTTGTCGTCGCTGCCGCCGAACGCCGCCGCGATCGTCGGCTCGCCGTCCGATCCGACCGGCGCCGCGCTCGGCATCAGCGACGCGGTGCGGCTGCTGCGCGCCTGCGACGCGCTCCTCGTCGATGAGCGGCATATGGGCTATTGCGCCCGGAGCCTGGCGCCCACGCTGCGCGAATTCGGCAATCTCCTCATCCTGCAGACGTTCGAAACGTGGGCTGGGCTATCGGCCTTTCCGCTCGCCTACCTCGTCGGCGCGCCACGCGTCATCGACCAAATCGGCGCGTTCCTGCCGTCGGGACCGACTCCCGGCGGCGTCGCCGCGGCGTTTGCCACGCTCGACGATCGATCCTGCATCCTGGCGACGACGAGGCGGGTGCGCGAAGAACGGTCGCGGCTCTACCGGATGCTGCGCAAGTTGAGCATCATCCAGCCGTTTCCCTCGCTCGCCAATTTCCTGCTGGCCCGCGTCGAACTTGGAACCGCCGATCAGGTGCTGAGCGGCCTCCGGGATCGCGGCATCCGGGTCCACCGGCCCGCCGATCCGGAATTGGACGGCTGCCTGCGCGTCAGCGCCGGGCTGGCGACGGAGACCGATGCGCTACGAGCCGCCTTGATCGAGATCACTCTGGAGATCGTGTAAGCCGACGACACGGTCAGCCTGCGGTTTCGACCGCGCGCCGCTGCAGGGCGAAGAGTTGATCGAGGCCGTAACTGGCGAGGACGAGCAACTCGTCCAGCGTCGCCGGCGTGAACGGGCGACCTTCGGCCGTTCCCTGGACCTCGACGAATTCGTTGGCTCCGGTCATCGCCAGGTTGAAATCGACTTCGGCGTTGGAATCCTCACCGTAGTCGAGATCGAGGAGCGCCGCGCCGCGGACGATCCCGACGCTGACCGCGGCGACCGCCTGTTCGATCGGGTCGCGTTTGATCTTGCCGTCGCTCACCAACTTGCGGGCGGCGAGGGCAACGGCGACCCAGCCGCCGGTGATCGCGGCGCAGCGGGTGCCCCCATCGGCGCGCAGCACGTCGCAATCGACGGTGATCTGCCGCTCGCCGAGGGCGCGCAAATCGACGACCGAACGCAGCGCCCGTCCGATCAACCGTTGAATCTCGACGGTGCGGCCGCTTTGCTTGCCGATCGCGGCTTCGCGCGGCGTGCGGGTCTTCGTGGCGCGCGGCAGCATGCTGTATTCGGCGGTGATCCAGCCGCGCCCCTGACCCATCAACCAGCGTGGCGTCCTGTCTTCGACCGTCGCGGCGCAGAGCACATGCGTTTCGCCGATGCGAATCAATGCCGACCCTTCGGCGAATGGCGCGGCGCCAGGGACGATTTCGACCGGGCGCAAATCTTCCGGCCCGCGCCCCCCCGCCCGCCGGTGACTCATGACGGCTCCTCCATCGTTTCGGCGTAGATGCGCGCGATCCGTTCGAGTCGGTCGCGCATCTCCCGCTCGAATCCCCGGTCGGTCGGCTGATAGTAGTGGCGTCCGGCAAGATTCGACGGCAGGTTTTCCTGGCCGACGACGCCTCCTTCGAAGTCGTGGGCGTAGCGATAGCCTTCGCCGTAGCCGAGGTTCCGCATCAGACCGGTCGGCGCGTTGCGCAGATGGATGGGCACCGGGTCATTCCGCGTCTTTTCCACGTCGTCGCGCGCGGCGCCGTAGCCGCGGTAGACCGCGTTGCTTTTCGGCGCCAGGGCGAGATAGACCGCCAATTCGGCCAGCGCGAGCGCACCTTCCGGCATCCCGAGGAAATGGACGGCCTGCTGGGCGGCGACTGCCAGGGTCAAGGCGCTCGGGTCGGCCAGGCCGATGTCTTCCGACGCGAAGCGGATCAACCGGCGCGCGACATAGAGCGGATCGTCGCCGCGTTCGAGCATCCGCGCCAGCCAGTAGAGCGCCGCGTGCGGATCGGAGCCGCGCAAGGTCTTGTGCAGGGCCGAAATGGCGTCGAAATGATCGTCGCCCCCCTTGTCGTAGGTCGCGGCGCGGCGTTGCGCCGCTTCGGCGATGAGTTCTTTCGTGATGGTCGCCTGGTCATCGAGCCCGGCGGCGGCGTAATCGAGCGTGTTGAGGGCGAACCGGGCGTCGCCGTTCGCGAGATTGGCGAGGAGATCGAGCGCATCGTCGTCGAGGCCGTAGTCGTGACGGCCAAGGCCGCGTTCGCGGTCAGTCAGGGCGCGCCGGGCCAACAGCCGAATGTCGTCGTCGTCCAGCGCGCGCAAGGTGACGACGCGGCTGCGCGACAGCAATGGGGCGTTGACCTCGAACGATGGATTTTCCGTCGTCGCTCCGATCAGGATCACCGTGCCGTCTTCGACGTGCGGCAGGATTGCGTCTTGCTGCGCTTTGTTGAAGCGATGGATTTCGTCGATGAAGAGAACGGTCCGCTGACCGCGCATGCCGAGCCGGTCGCTTGCCTCCTTGATCGCGGCGCGCAGGTCGGCGACGCCCGACGTGACGGCGCTGAGGGAGATGAAATGCGACCGGGTGACCCCGGCGATGACGCGCGCCAGCGTCGTTTTCCCCGTTCCGGGCGGACCCCACAAGATTAGCGACGACAGCCGGTCATGTTCGATCGCGCGGCGCAGCAGCGTGCCAGGGCCGATGACCGCCGACTGGCCGACGATGTCGTCCAGCCGGTCGGGACGCATCCGGGCGGCGAGCGGCGCCTGCGCGGCCAGGAGCGACTTGCGATGGGCGTCGAACAGATCAGTCACGGCCGAAACTGCCTGTCGCGCGCCGCCAGCGCGACCGCGTCGCCCGCGCGACGGTCACGACGATTCGAGGGCATCGAGCCGCTCGTGCAGCTCGGCCATATGCCGCTCGATCTCGTCGCGGGAGGCGAGCCCGAGGTCGTCCAGGTCTTCAAGCAGCGCTTCGCAGCGGTCAAGTTCTTCGAGCAGTCGATACGCTTCGCGATCGGCCGAACGTTGCGGCTTCGCCTCGTCGGACATGGGCGTTTCCTATGCGGTGATGGCGAGAATGGCCAGCGCGACCAGGCTGACGGCGCCGAATTCGAGGATGTCGCGCAGGCGGATCACCGATCGCTGGGTGCTGGCGAGCAAGACCCCGGCGGCGAGGTAGAAGCAGACGAGTAGGACCGCGCCGCCGGTCCAGCCGTGCGTTTGCCACCAGAGCAAGGCGACCGTCGCTTCGGCGAGCGTAAAACCGCCAAGTGCGGCGTAGAGCAGGCGCTGTTCCGGCCGGGCGTCGGCCCGTTCGAGCGTTTCGAGCGTCAGCAAGCCGCCGACGATGCCGACGAGGAGCGCCGAAAGGGGCGTCGCCATCTTGTTGAGATAGATCGCGCTGAGCGCCATGAAGGCGACCGCGTGCACGACCAGGGTGTGAATGGTGGTCGCCAGTCGCAACGACGATTCGCTGGCGTCGTCGAGCAGATCGCGCGCAAGCAAGGCGCCGGCGCTGCCGAGGAAGGCGGTCAACGGACCGACGACCATCATCACCGCGTTGTGAAAGGTGGCGACCAGAATGACGCCGGCGAAGGTGGCGACCGCCGGCACGATCCACGCGGTCGGGATCGCGTCCGGCGACCGGCCGCGGCCAACGACCGTGATATGACGGGCGGCCGAGCGTTCGGCGTATTCGGCGCCGATTCCGGCGCCGACGACCGCAATGACGGCGACGATCCAGAAAAGCGTATTCGTGGTCTGGAGGAGCGGAATCCGATTCGGCGTCGGCCGCCCGGCGGCGTAGATCGCGAGCACGAAAACGATGGCCGCGACGGCGATGCTGACGATGAGGCCGAGCCCGCTTCCTGGCTGCTGGACCGGCTGCGCGCCCGGCGGCGGCGGACCGGAATCGGGGCGAATGTTGCCGGCGGCGTCTTGCGGCGCCTGCTCCGGCGCGACTGGACTGCCCGTCGTCGATCGCCCCGGATCGCTCGTGAATGGTCGCCGAGCGCTGCTTCTCGCCCCGCCTTCGGCGTTCGGGGGTCGTTCCGACATCCGAGCCAGCCTCCCGTCGCGTCGAACCGGCGGTCATCGTAGCCGGAACGGCTACGCCTGACAACGATCCGCGCCTACGCCCACGGTCGATCGCGATCCGATGTCGCCGCGCTGCCCGCGATCTCGCGCCAGGCGGCTGCGAGCCGCGCGGCGGCAATGGCGCCCTCCCGGAGCACGATGAGTTGCCCGCCTTTCACGGCGACGACCGTCGAGGGAATTCCGCCTGGCGAGGGACCCGCGTCGAGGATGGCGTCGCAATCCGACCCGAGCGCAGCCGCGACCTCATCGGCGGTTGTCGCGGCCGGTTGGCCGCTGCGATTGGCGCTCGTGACGGCGATGGCCCCGCCGGCGCGCGCGATGACGTCGATCGCCGCCGGGTGATCCGGCGCCCGGACGCCCACGGTCGGCCCCCCGGCGACATCGATCGTCGTGACCTCGATTGGAAGATCAGCCCGGGCTGGAACGACGATCGTCAAGGCGCCAGGCCAGAACCGATCGGCCAGCGCGAGCAACGCGGCCGGCAGGTCTTGCGCCACATGCGCCAGATCGTCGGCCGCAGCAAGGAGAACCGGCAGCGGCTTCTCATCCGGCCGACCCTTGATGCGATAAATGCGTTGCAACGCCATTGGTTGCGCCAGCGAGGCGGCGACTCCATAGACCGTGTCGGTCGGCAGCGCGACCACGCCGCCCGCCATGATGACCTGGGCGACCTGCTCGATATCGCCGGGAACCGTCGCGTCGAGGCGGAGCGCCGCCCGTTCGCGTCGAACATCCGCATCGCCGGACGATCGCATCTCAGAGGGTCGCCTTGATCTGGGTGGCGATGGCGGCGGTGATGCCAGGCACCTGTTCGAGTTGATCGACGCTCGCATCCTTGATCGCCTTGAGCGAGCCGAATTGCTTCATGAGCGCCTGCCGCCGCTTCGGACCGACGCCCGGCACGTCGTCGAGTTTCGATTGCAGCGACGCCCGCGACCGCCGCTGTCGGTGGAACGTGACGGCGAATCGGTGCGCTTCGTCCCGGATGCGCTGGACGAGAAAGAGGGCCTGCGAATCGCGCGGCAGCAAGATCGATTCAGGGCGCCCCGGCAGGAAGAGTTCTTCATTTTCCTTGGCCAGCGCGGCGATTGGCTGCTCGGTCCAACCGACCTCATCCAACGCTTCCAGGGCCGCGCCAAGTTGCCCCTTGCCGCCATCGACGATGACGAGATCGGGCAAGGTGGTCCATTTGGCGTCGTTGTCGCCGTCCGTCTCGGCGGCGCGCTTGAAGCGACGCCGGATCACCTCGTTCATCGACGCGAAATCGTCGGTTCCTTCGACCGTCTTGATGGCGAAGCGGCGGTATTCGCGTTTCGCCGGCCGGCCGTCTTCGAAGACGACCATGCTGGCGACCGTGTTCGTGCCGTGCAGCGTCGAAATGTCGAAACATTCGATCCGGCGGGGCAGACGGGGCAGATCGAGCGCGTCGGCAAGTTCGGTGAGCGCCGCGGTCATCCGCTGCTCGTCGGAAAGATGCTTCAGCCGGCTCTGCTCGAGATTTTCGGCGGCGCTTTTGGCGACCATCTCGACCAGTTGTCGCTTTTGCCCCCGTTGCGGCGTGACGATTTCGACCTTGCCGCCGCGTCGCTGGGTCAACCACTCGCCAAGGACGGTCGCCTCGCCGTCCGCGATTTTGGCTCCAGTCAGGAGAATCGGCGGCACGACGGCGGCGTCCGCGTAAAACTGCCCGATGAAGCCGGCGAGAATCTCCTCGGGCGGGTCGTCGATCCGCGCCTGCATTGGAAAAAACTCCGAGCCAAGCAACTTGCCGTTGCGCAGAAAACCGACCTGCACGGCGGCGTCGCCGCCGGCGCCTTGGGCCACGGCGACGATGTCCGCGTTCGTCCCGCTCGGACTGACGATCTTTTGTCGCTCGATGACATGCTCGATCGAAGCGATTCGGTCCCGCAGGTCGGCCGCCCGCTCGAAATTCCAGGCGTCCGACGCCTGCGCCATCTCTTCGCGCAGCGGATCGAGGATCGCTTCGGCGTTTCCATTCAGGAAATGGGCGGCCTGGTCGAGCGCCTGCATGTAGGTCGGGCGATCGACGGCCGCGATGCAGGGCGCGGTGCATTGCCGCAGATGGTAGTAGAGGCAGACTTCGTCGTGCCCGGTGATTTTCTTGTCGCATTTCCGATACGGAAAAAGACGGTTGAGCAGATTGAGCGTGCGATGGGCCGAGCCGGCCGACGTGTACGGACCGAAGTAGCGACCGCCGTCGTCGACGATGCGACGGGTGCTGATGATGCGGGGCCATTCTTCGTTGGTGATCTTCAGGTAAGGATAGGTCTTGCTATCCTTCAACATGATGTTGTACTTCGGCTGATAGCGTTTAATCAGTTCATTTTCGAGAATCAGCGCTTCGGTTTCGGTGTCGGTGCGGATGACGGCGAAATCGGCGATGTGTTTGACGAGTTCGCGCGTCTTGGCGTCGTGTCCTTTCGGACTCGCGAAATAGGAGCGTACGCGGTCGCGGAGGCGAGCCGCCTTGCCGACATACAGCACGTCGCCTTCCGCGTCTTTCATCAGGTAGACGCCGGGCGACGGCGCAAGCGCGCGCAGTCGTTGGCTGAAATCGGGGCGAGCGGAGGTCGACATCACAGCATCAAGTATAGCCCGGGGCTACGGTGCGGCTCATTTCCGCCGATCGAGCGCGGTGCGGTCGGGCGGAATGCCCAGCGCTTCCGCGAGCGAGCGAACGACGGCGGCGTCGACGGAGGGCTGCGGCGCGATGACGATGTCGTTCGGGCCGGGAGCAGCGGGCAGCAGCGCGCTGAGGCGCTGAACGCCGGGGTCCTGCCAGGGAACGACCTCGGCGCGCCGGCCTGAGCGCGCCGCCAGGGCGAGCCAGGCGAGTTCCGCCGCGATCGAGTCGGTCGCCGCGGCCGCCAGCCACCCGTCCGGCGTCTGCGTGATCGCGATCGTCATGCTCGGCAGAAGCGGCGCCGCCAGTTCCGCGAGGATGGCTGGGTCGTCGGCGGCGAGCCGGGCGACCGCGCGTTGCCGCGGGTGGGCGAATGCCGCGACGATGGCGATGGGTCCGATCCTCGGCATTGCATCGCCGCCAGCGGGAGCCGCCACGATCCGGGTCGATTCGAGCAGGCGGACGGGCACGCGGACGCGGTCGAATCGTTCGCCGCCCGGGCCGAGCGCGACATCGCGCCATTGCTCACGCGTGGCGGCGGCAACGGCCCCGACCTGCCCTGGTGTTCGCAGCAACGAGACGGTCCGCGACGTTCCGCGCGCCAGCAGTTGCGTCCTGATTCCCAATACGACCGCTCGCGCGTCGGCGTCGCGCCATTGCCGTGGCACGACGAGGGCTGTTGCGCGCGGCTCCAACGGTTCCCGGGCCGACCACGGCGCCAGTTCGCTGATCGCCGCGGCCGCGGCTTCGGCCGCCGAAGTTCCGGTCGCGAGCCCGATCCGGCCTCGCCGATCCGCAATCTCGCTCGGATGCTGGAATTGGTTCATCGATCGGGACTTCTTCACGTCGTCGCAGCACGGCCGTCGCGGCGAATCTATCGTAGCCTTGCCGCGGCCCGCGAACCGACCCGGGGAGCGGCCGGCGGCGTCAGGCGATGGAGTCGTCAGAGCTGGGGGCCTGGATGGCGGACGAAGCGGTGCTGGATCGCATCCGGCGAGCGGTCGAAGCGGACGGCGGCGAATTGTCGCAAGTTGTGGCCGACATCGGTCCGGCGACGCTCGCCGAAATTTTACCGCGATTGTCCGACGCCCAGGTTGGAACGCTGCTCCTATCGATGAGCGAAGACGATATTCGGGATGTCCTTGGGTTGCTCGATCCAGCCGAAGCGGCAGCGATCGTCCGTTCGCTCGATCGGCACGAGGCGGCCGATGTGCTGGAGGCGATGCGGCCGGACGACGCGACCGACGTGATCGAAGAAATGCCGCGGGTGGAGGCGGAGCGGATTCTCGTTCAGATGGAGCCGGCCGAAGCGGCCGAGATCCGCGAATTGATGGCGTACCCGCCCGACAGCGCCGCCAGCCTGATGACCCCGGCGTTCGTCGCCATCGCGCCCGACCTGACGACCGGCGAAGCGCTGTCCGCGCTCGGGCAACTCGCCGGGGAAGCGGAAACGATCTACTACGTCTACGTCATCGACGCCGACGAACGGCTGCTCGGCGTCTTGTCGCTGCGCGAACTGGTGCTGTCGCGGCGAGACGAGCCGGTGACCGCGGCGATGATCCCGAATCCCGTGAAGGTGCTCGACACCGCCGACCAGGAAACGGCGGCGCGCCTGTTGATCGACAACCGCTTGCTCGCGCTGCCGGTCGTCGACGCGGGCGATCATCTCCTTGGCATCATCACGCAGGACGACATCGCCGAGGTGCTCGAAGAAGAAGCGACCGAAGACATCGAGCGGCTCGGCGGTTCGCAACCGCTCGACGTGCCGTACCGCATGGCCGGAGTTTCGCTGCTCGTGCGGCGCCGGGTGGTTTGGCTGCTGATCCTGTTCGTGGCCGAGGCATACACCGGCACCGTCCTGCGCGCGTTCGGCGACGAAATCGGGCGGGTGGTGGCGCTGTCCTATTTCATTCCGCTGCTGATCGGCACCGGCGGCAACGTCGGCAGCCAGGTGACGACGACGCTGGTTCGGGCGATGGCGGTCAACGAGGTGCGGCTGCGCGACGTCGGCTGGGTGCTGGTCAAGGAGATGTCGGTCGGCGTCATCCTGGGGCTGATCATGGCGTTTGTGGCATTTGGCCGGGCGCAATTGCTTTCGGTTGGATGGAAAGTCGGCGTCGTCGTTTCGGTGGCGATTCTGCTGATCACGATCTGGTCGGCGACCGTCGCGTCCGTGCTGCCGCTCGTCTTGCGCAAGTTGGGGATCGACCCGGCGGTCGTCTCGGCTCCGTTCATCTCGACGCTGGTCGATGGGACTGGCCTGGTCATCTACTTCATGACTGCTCGCTTCATTCTCCAGTTGGGATGAGCCGGGCGCCGGACGGGAGCGGGGAAGGGCGGAAAACCGATGGACGAGCGACATATCCCAGTAAGCCAATGTTCAACACCGCCCCGAACCGTCGTCACCCCGCAGCCGTTCGACCTGAAACGGACCGCCGCGCCGATTGCCTGGGGTCGCGGCCGTTGGCCGAACGTGCATTGGGCGGCCGATGCGGCGATCTGGTGCGGGCGCGACGGGGAGACGGTCGTCTGGCGGTCTGTTTCGCAGAGCGGTGAGGGCGAACTTCGCATCGAAGGAACCGCGAATCCAGCCGATGATCTCGTCTGGGTCGGAGAAACGTTCGGCCTCGACATCGAACCACCGGCTTTCGGCGACGAAGTCCTCGATCGCCTCGCACGTCGGCATGCCGGCATGCGGCCGTTCGCCCACGGCTCGCTTTGGGAGGGCGTGGCGTCGTCGATCGTCGGACAGGGGGTCTCGGTCGCCGGCGGCGCGACGCTGCTCAGCCGCATCGCGGCGCTCGTCCATCCCGGCGTCGCGCTCGCCGGCCGCACGCTCTGGCCGATGCCGGCGCCGGCCGAGATCGCGGCGCTCGGCGTCGATCGTCTGCGCGCGACCGGCTTGACGCGCCAGCGGGCCGAGGCGCTGGCGGCCACGGCGGAGGCGATGCGAGACGGGGATCAAGCATCCGGCGATCCGGAGCGATTCCGCGCCGACATGGTCGCGATCCGCGGAATCGGCCCGTGGACGATTGCATCGGCGCTGCTCTGGGGCGTCGCCGCCGCCGACATCCATCCGTCGGGCGACGTGGCGTTGCTGCGCGCGGCGCGACACGCGTTCGGCCAGCCGTCCCTGTCGATGCGCGAGTTGGACGCCATGAGCGATCGGTGGCGGCCATATCGGGGCTGGGCCGCGAGGCTGCTCTGGCTCGAATTGCTTGGCCCGGCGGAGTAGTCCGGCGCCCGAGCATTGCTCGCATTCCGATTTCGCCGTTCATGACGCTGGCCCGTATACTCGGCTCGACTCGGACCGGAGTCCGCGCGAGCGCGTCGGAACGGTCTGGCGGTGGATGGACCGATGTCGACTTTGCTCAATCCGGAACATTTGCTGCTCGCGTTCGGCTACGCGGGCCTCTTTCTGGTCGTCTTCGCGGAAACCGGGTTGCTGATCGGCTTTTTCCTGCCTGGCGACAGTCTCCTCTTCACGGCCGGGTTTCTCGCGTCGCAGGGCGTCGCGGGCCTCGACATCCGGTGGGTCATCGTCGGCTGTTTCATCGCCGCCGTCGTCGGCAACGCCACTGGCTACACCATCGGTCGCCATTTCGGCCGCTCGCTTTTCCGTCGGCCCGAATCGCTCCTGTTCAAGCCAGAGCATCTGCGCCGGGCCGAAGCGTTCTTCGAAGAGCATGGCGGCAAGGCGATCATCCTGGCCCAGTTCATCCCGGTGATTCGAACCTTCACGCCGGTCGTCGCCGGCATCGGCGCGCTGCCGTACCAGCGGTTCGCCCTCTTCAATGTCGTCGGCGCCGTGTTCTGGGCAATCGGCGTCCCGCTTCTGGGCTTCTATTTCGGACGAATCATTCCCGACGCCGATCGGTACATCCTGCCGATCGTCGGCGCGATCATCCTCGTCTCCGTCGTGCCGCCGGCGGTGAAGGTCTGGCGCGAAGGGGGCCGCGAAGCCGTCGCCCAATCAGTCAGCCGCGCCCGCGCCCGGCGCACGTCCGGCTCGTGACCGATCAGGACTGAGCGACCACCCGCCGATGGCCGCCGATCCGTTTCCGGTCGTCCTCGCGCTCGAGCGGATCGCGCCGGTCGTCGCCGCCTATCCCAAGCCGGCGATGTTTCAACTGGCGGACGAGGGATTCCGATCCGTTTTCGAGCAACTCGTCGCCTGCATGATCTCGATCCGCACCAGGGAAGAGGTGACGCTGCGCCTGTCGCGGGGGCTCTTCGCCACGGCGCCGACCCCCGCCGCCGTCGCCGCCATGCCGATCGAACGGTTGGAGACAGTGCTCGCCCAAACGACCTTTCCGGAACGAAAGGCGCGGCAGATCCACGACATCGCGGTCGCGACGGTCGAGCGGTTCGACGGCGTGCTGCCGTGCGACGGAGCGACGCTTCAATCGTTCAACGGCGTCGGGCCGAAGTGCGCCAATCTGACGCTCGGCGTCGCCTGCGGCATTCCGGCCGTGTCGGTCGATGTTCACGTCGATCGGGTCGTCCACCGCTGGGGAGCGGTCGCGGCCACGACGCCGGAGCAGACGACGATCGCGCTCGAGCGGATCGTGCCGCGCGAGCGCTGGATCGACATCAATCGATTGCTTATGCCGTTCGGCCGCTATGTCTGCACCGCGGCGCTGCCGAAGTGCTCGACCTGCCCGGTCAACGATCTCTGCCCCCGGATCGGGGTGACCCGCCATCGGTGACGGCGCTCATCCCTCGAAGCCGCGCACGACGCCTTGCAATATCTGGCCCGATTCGGCCATGACGAAGCGCAAACTGTCGAGATAGGTCAGGATTTCGAGGAGTTCCGGGCCTTCGAGGTGTTCGACCGCTTCGGCCAGTTCGTCGCATTCGCGCAACGCGGCCGCGAGATTGGCGCGCGCCTGCGTCGCCCGTGCCGCGATCGCGTCGTAATCGTCCATCGTGGCCGCCTCCTGTGGTTCGGCTCTCGCGCTCATCCGGCGACCGGCGGCCGCCGATCGCGCCAGCCGGCGACGGCCTCGTAGGCGCGGCCAATGCGAAAAAGCATCGCCTCGTTGCCCGGCCTGCCGGCGAATTGCAGACCGATCGGCAAGCCGGCGGCGTCGAAGCCGGCCGGGACCGCCAGCACCGGCTGGCCGGTCGCGTTGAACGGCATCGTCAGCCGCGTGTAGGCGAGCCCGGCTGACTCCTCGACGCCGTCGATGCGGAC
>JAICJJ010000465.1 GCA_025928535.1 Thermomicrobiales bacterium | reverse complement strand
GTCTACCCGAAATGGGGCTGGGGCACTGACGACAGCGAGCAGGCGCTGGCCTTGCTCAAGCGATTCGGCTCGGTGACCGTCCTCAACGGGCACATCCACCAGGTGTTGAAAAAGGTCGAAGGGAATGTCACCTTCCACACCGCGTATTCGACCTCGTTCCCGCAGCCGGCTCCGGGCACGGCAGCCGGTCCCGGGCCGGTGACCGTTCCGGCCGACAAACTGCGCTCGCTCCTCGGTCTGCACACCGTCAATTTCCAGGCGGGCACGGGCGCGCTCGCCATCGTCGACGAAACGCTCGCCTAGATTCCGGGCGGCACTGATTGAGCGCGGCGAGACCGCGGTTCGAGGGAAACAGCGTCGATGAGCACGATGCGGCTGATCACCGATCAGGACGATTTGAGCGACGAAGAATTGATGCGGGAACTCGCCGCCGGCCATGACGGCGCGCTCGGACCGCTCCATAGCCGCTACGCCGGCCTCATCTTCGGCATCGCCGCGCGCAGCCTCGACCGGCCCGCCGCCGAAGAAATCACGCAAGACGTCTTTCTCGCCGTCTGGAACAAGGCGAACACCTATGATCCCGCGCGCGGTCCGGTGCGGCCGTGGATCTTGCAGATCGCCCATTTGCGGGTGCTGAACGAACTCCGGCGGCGGGGCCGCCGCCCCAGCATCGTGCCCGACCCGGACGAAAGCACCCTCGGCGCCGTCGCCGACGACGCGCCCTTGCCGGACGAAGCCGCCTGGCAAGATTTTCGGAGGACCGCGGTGCAGGCGGCGGTGGCGGCGTTGCCGCCGACGCAGCGGGAGGCGCTCAGCCTCGCCTTTTTCGACGATCTGACCCACGAGCAGGTGGCGGCGTTTCTCGGCTTGCCGCTCGGGACAGCGAAAACGCGCATTCGCACCGGAATGCAACGCCTGCGGACGTCGTTGCTGCCGGTCGTCGCCGCGGCGACGGTGGCGCTGGCCGGCAGCCTCGCGGCGCTCGGCATCCGGTTGCAGCAGCAGCAAACCGAACTCCAGCGCGAAAACCGAGCGCTGGGGGTCGTCGCCAACAGTTCGGCGACCGAAGTTCGCCTGACCGCGGCCCCGGGCGTTCCCGCCGAAACGCACGTCGCCTATCGGACGCGGCCGGGCGCCGATCTCGGCATCATGACCTTCGAGCATTTCGCGCCGGCGCCTCCCGGCGCGGCCTACCAGGCCTGGGCGCGCCATGACGGCGTCTGGCGATCGCTCGGCGTCGTTCACGTCGATCCGACCGGCTACGCTCTGGCGATCGTCGATCAACCCGAACAACGGACGCCGGAAGCGCTGCAAGTCACCCTCGAACCGGCGGGCGGCAGCACGTTGCCGACCGGCCCGGTCGTCGTCGCCTGGCCGAGCCCGCCCGCCGGCAAGTGAACCAACGGACATTCGATTCGTAAAGCGGACACGCGTTGCGCGCGTTCGTCTCCGTCAAACGTTGCCTACAGGAGGTCAACCATCATGCGCACGTTCATCCTCTCCGTCGCCATCGTGGCGATGACCACGGTCGGAGTCGTCTGGATCGGATCGCCCCACACCTCCGCGCAAGGCGCGACCACGCCGGCCGCGGCGGCCGGGATCGCGAAGGATCTGCTCGGCCAAGGCGGCTCGGCCGTCGCTCCGGATCGCGTGCTCCTGCTCCAGCGCCGGACGTTCGCGCCCGGCTCCGACAGCGGCGCCCACCCCGCCCCCGGCCCGACCGTGCTTTATGTCGATTCGGGCAGCGTCAAGTTTTCGGTGGTCAAGGGCGCGGCCATTCGCTGGCGCGACGGCAAACCGGACGGCGCGACGATCGCCGCCGGCTCCAGCGCCGATCTCCAGCCGGGCGACGCGGTCTTCTACGATCAGGGCGTCGTCCACGACGTCGCCAACCCGGGCGCCTCGCCGGCGGTCACCGTCGAAGCGCGGCTCAACCCGGCTCCGTCGGCCGCAACGCCGCAATCATGATTATCTCCGGATGTCGGATTTGCGCCGCCTGCTGGAAAAACCAATCCAAATCGCTCTGTCCGGTGTATCAGAGTCCGACGGCAATCGTGCCGAACGTCACAGAGGAGAAAATCGATGGTTCCCACGTCCACGTCGATCTTGAGCGCCTTCGCGCCGGCCGCCGATCCGAATCAGGTGCTGATCCTGCAACGCCGGCTCACACAGGTCCGGCGCGACAATCGCGACAACAACAACAACAATAACAACAATCGCCATTGAGGTCGCGCCGCGATCCTCGCGGTGGCCTCGACAACGCGCCCGCGATCTCGTCTTGAGATCGCGGGCGCATTCATTTCGATCGCGATTGCCTGGAAATCGGGTCAATCCAAACAGCGGGAATCGGTGTATCAAGAGATGCCGGCAAGTCGGCCGGCGGTCAAACAAAGGAGAACCGGAAATGATTCCCGCACTCGATCCGATTTTTGAGATCGTTCGGATTGGTCGCCGCAACGACAACGACAATCGCCGCGATCGGAACAACAACAATGATCGCCGCGGTCGGAACAACAACGGAAACAACCGAAACCGGTAGGAGTTCCAGGCAACATCCAATCCAAATCGCGGATTCCGGTGTATCAGGAGTTGCCGGCGATTCGGCCGGCGATTTCAGAGAAGGAGAACGAAACATGGTTCCCACGTTTGTCCCGTCGCTTCAGGTTATCGAACTGCAGCGGCGGCTGCAGCGCGCTCGCAACAACAATGGCAACGGCAACGGCAACGGCAACGGCAACAACAATAACAACAACAATCGGCATCACCGGTAGACACGGTCGGGCTCCGAGCGCAGCCCGTTCGTGGAACGCCCGCTTCCCCTTTCGGGGAAGCGGGCGTTCCGAGCGAAGGACACAATGCACGCTTTGCCGCAACGACTCGTCCGCTTCTTCTCGCCGGCGTCGGCCGACGCCGAGGCGTTGATCGACCTCGCCCCGGCCGCGTCGCTGCGGACGATCGCGCGCCGCTTCT
>JAICJJ010000115.1 GCA_025928535.1 Thermomicrobiales bacterium | reverse complement strand
GGGCTGGCGGGATGACGCGCGCCAGCCCCTCGTCCAGTCGCGGGGCTGGCGAAAAGCACGTCCCCGAGAGATCCTCTCCCCGGCTCCGCTCCGGTCGTTAGGCGCCCGTGCAGCCCCGACACGGTTGGGTGCAGAGCTGCTGGCCGCTGCCGTTTCTGAACGCACTGCACAGGGCGCCAATCGGACAGTCGGCGTCGCTGGTGCAGACGCCGAGGCCGGTGGCCGTGTCCTGACACAAGCGTTCCGCGGCGCCGCACGCACAACTGGCGCCGCCACAGGACGTGCAGGTGTTGTCGGAGCCGCAGGGCAAAAAGCACCCGCCGTGGCGACAGGTCTGCCCGTTTGGGCAGCCGCCCGTGCACAGCCCGCCGCAGCCATCCGGATCACCGCAGACCTTGCCGGCGCAGTCGGGTGTGCAGCCGCAGACGCCTGGCGTGCCCGGGTTGCCGCCGCCGCACGTCTCCGGCGCGACGCAGACGGTGCAGGCCGCCCCGTTCGTCCCGCACTGGGCGTCGGTCGGCGGCGAGACGCACGTCCGGTTCGCGCAGCATCCGTTCGGGCAAATGCCTCCGCCGCAGGTGCAGGCGCCGCCGACGCAGTCTTCGCCCGGCTGGCAACAGACCGTGCCGCAGTAGGTCGCGTCGCCCGCGCACGCCTTGCAGCGGCCGGTCGGCTTGCCCCGCTTCTTGCGGCAAGGAGTGGCGCAGCAGTTGGCGCGCTTGCGGCAGACCTGCCCCGGCCCTTTGCAGGTCGATTGCCCGCCCGGCGTCGGCTTGGCTTGGACAATGAGAGGCGGCAGCGCGAGCGCAGACAGCCCCCCGAGCAGACCGCGCCGAGAACCCGATCGACTCGCGGCACGGACGAGCGCATCGAAGCGTGCAGGATCCATCGGCCCCTCTCCCTCGCAACTCTTCACTTGCGTCCAGCGGGCGGCGCCCACACATGCTAACAGAACAGCGTCCACTTCACCGAGCGGAACCGCGCCTGTGGCTCGCTTGCTGGCGCATACCTCTTCCGGTTCGGGACGAGGCAACCGCGTGAGGGAAGCGGATAGCGCCTCCAACTCTCCCGCCAGCCGGCGACGCGCCGGACTCGATCAGCGGGCTGCCGCCCAGAATCCTGTCAGTCTGCCTGTCGAATGCTCCCGGCTGCCAGGCATTGCCCCATGGGCCGGAGCAGGCAGCTGCGACCACATCAGACCGGTGGATCGAGGTCGGACCGATCGTCGCGGACCACGGGACATCCGGCGCGCGCCGCCAGGTGTCCCGTGATCGATTCCCTGCCGCTCAGCGTCCTAGAGCGTCGGGCACGGCGCGGCGCACAGACCGTTCGGCGCCGTGCTATTGCAGCAGCCGGTTCCCCCTTTCAAGCAGAAGACACCGAGGACATTCGGGTACATCGTGGCGCATTGAGCGCTCGACGAGCACTCGCCGCAAGTTCCCGTCACTGCGTTGCCGCCACAGCGCGTGTCGCCCTCGGTCGTGATGCGACACGTGCAATCTTGGCGGCCGTTGCAGGTCTTGCTCGTGTTGGAGCAGAAGTCGTCGCCGGCCGCGCAGGTGCCCTGCCCAGCGACACATGTCTGGCCCGCGCAGAGTTGGCCCGTTGCGCATTGGCCGCAATCCAGCATGTGGCCGCAGCCATCAGAGATCGAACCGCAGGTCGCGCCTTCGGCAGCACAGGTGGTCGGCGTGCAGCAGGCCTCGGTGCCTGCATGGCAGACGTCCTTGGCGTTGGGGCAACAACTCGGCACGCTGCCCGAACAGAAGACGCCGCTCTTGCACGTGCAGGCCCCATCGACGCAGTCGGGGGCGACGTTGTTCCCGACGCAGGATCGGCAGGTCCCACCACCGGCGCCGCACACGGCGGGCGTGTCGCCGGCCTGACAGGTGGCGCTCGTCGCGTCGCAGCAGCCGTTGGGACAGTTGATCGCGTCGCAGACGCAACTGTCGCCGTCGCAGCGCTGCCCCGTCTCGCACGTCTGGCACGTCGCCCCGTTGTCGCCGCAGGCGCTCGGGCTGGTGCCCCGCTTGCATTGCCCCGTCGCGTCGCAGCAGCCGGTCGGACAACTGGTCGCGTCGCAGACGCATTGCCCGGCTTGACAACGCTGCCCGCTGGCGCAAGCGTTGTCGCACGACCCGCAATGCTGATTGTTCGTTTGCAGATCGGCGCACCCGTCGGTGCAAAAGACCGTGTTGCCCGGACACCCCGTGCAACTGCCCGTGCGGCACTGGCCGCCGCAGCATTGGCTGTCGTTGTCGCAGCCGACGCCTTCGCCCTTGCAGGCGCAGCGGGATTTCCCGTTCGGGTCGGGCGCGCCGAAGCGGCTGCAGCACTTGCCACAGGACGGCGGATGATGCTTGCTCTTCTTGCCTTTCTTGCCCTTGCCGCGCGCCGCGCCGCTGGACGACTGAGAGCAGCGTTTGCCGACGGCCAGACAGGCGGCCGGCGCCGGAGTGGCCGCGGCCGTCAAGGGGGCGAGGGCGACGGCGGCGAGCCCGCCGAGGACGCGGCGGCGCGAGCCGGCGCGGCCGGCGGCGCGGGCGAGCGCGTCAAAACGTGCTGGATCCATGGGTCCATCTCCTTCCCGTCGTCGATCGCCCCCCAGGTTCCCACGCATGCTAACAGAACATCGTCCACTCCACTGGCCTGGGTGGCGAGGCAGATGACATGATGCCTGCCGGGCGGGCGCGGACGGGCTGCGCTCGGCGACGCAGCGGAACGGATCGGACCCGGCCATGTCGATCACTGCGAGCGTTCCCGCGTCATTGAGCGCCAGGGCCGATGTCAGCGACACCGGACGGCCGGTCCATTCGAACCGGCCGGCGGTCGGATCGACGTCTGGCTGCTGGCGAAACGCATCGAGTTCCGCGAATGCCGGCAGCCGGCGCTTCAAATCCGCGCGGGTCTTCGTGGCGATGGTGTACGACTGCGCGGGGCGGCCGCTCGTCTCGATGCAGACGTGGACGAACTTGCGCGTGCCCCTGGGACCGCCGGAGCCGACTCGGGCCGCCCCATTGTCCGCGATCGGAGTGACGTGTGGATTGGCGTTCGCGGCGCTCAGATCAGATGTGGTCTAGCGCGTCGCTCGACTTGTCCAGCCGCGCGCCCGGGGAGCCGACGAGACCCCCTTCGGCGCCGTGTCTTTCAGGATCAGCGCGCCGGCCCCGATGACGCACTCGGCGCCGATCCGGATGCCGTCGCGAATGGTGGCGTTGACCCCGATGAAACAGGCGGGTTCGACCGTGACGAAGCCGGAAATCACCGCTTGCGAAGCGATGAAGCAGTGATCGCCGATGACGGTGTGATGGCCGATGTGGTTGCCGCTCCAGAGGGTGACGTCATCGCCGATCGTGACGAAGGGCTGGATGACATTTTGCTCGAGTATGAAGCAGTTCTCACCAAGTTGCAGGTCCGGCCAGGTCACCGCGCGCGAATGAACGTAACTGATGCAGGCATACCCCTTGGCTTTGGCCGCTCGGTATTTTTCGGCGCGCAGGCGATTGACGCCCCGATAACTGATCGAGACCAGCATCTTGCATTGGTCGGGCGGAAAGTGGTCTTGCACCTCCTCGAACGGCACGACCGGCAGATCGAACAAGGTCGGGGCGTCGCGGTAGGCGCGATCGACGGTGAAGGCGACGACCTCGTGCTCGGAGTCGTACGTGAGGTAGGCGTAGGCGACGCTGGCAATTTGCCCGTTGCCGAAGAGGATGACGCGCTCTCCCATGATGTTGGCCTCTGTGTGCCCTATCGCGCCGGACGCCGTCCGTGACATCCAACGCAACTCGCGGCCGTCGACCGCACACTTGCTTCGTCCATTCTACGGCTCCGCGGTGAGCGGCGAGTGAGCGGCGAGGTCGATCCCCGCGGCGTGGGAGCGCGGCCGGAGCTCGGCCGCGAACGCGGCGCGACATGGTTGCGGGTTCGATCCGACCAAAGTCGCAGTCGTCGCCCCGACCTTTGCCGGTGTTGCGCGACGACGCCAGCCTCCACACTTGCGGCAGACCAGACGCCTCGTCCCGAATGGCGGGACGAACCGCACAGGAGAACCCGATGCCCCTCGCCATGCCCGCTCGCCTGCGCCCGATCGCCATCGCCGGGCTGACCGCCGTCATGCTCGCCGCGCCAGCCGCCGTCGCCCGCGCCCATGAGTTCGAGCCGGGCGACGATCACGGCGGCGCCGTCGTCACGCCTGTCTGGCCCACCGGGATTTGGACCGTCTCCCCGGTCGGCGGGTCGTTTGCCGACGACCATGGGGTGCATGTGGAACCGGGCGACGACCACGGTCGGGACGGTTAGGCGCCGATCCGCCAGCAGGCTCCACGCGACGCCGGCTGCCCTGGCCCGGCGGGGCGGCCACGTGGATTGACGGATCGCCCGCGGGAATAGACTGCGCCAAACGCCCGTCATGCACGACGCCAGCCCCGCGCGGGTCGGCCGCGGAAGCTATCGGCCTGCCCCTCGGCAGGATCCGGTGGCTCCCCCGGCCGAACGGCGCCGAGCTGGCGCGATGCCTGGCGCCGGAGCGCCATCCCCCTGCTCCGGGCGTCTTTCCCATTCTCTCCTCTCTCGCCTCACGCCCGCCGGCGCCAAACGCGTCGGCGGGCGTTTCCTCCTGCCGCGGCGCGCCGGTTGCCGATCGCCACGCGCGGCGGCCGTGGGCGCTCGGGGTTCATCCTCCTCGTGACTCCGGCGATCGCTCGTCGACGGCTCGTTGCCGCTCCCGCTCCATCCCCGCTTCGCTCCAGACGAAGGCCCGCGTCACCACCCCTTGCCCCGCCATGATCGCGACCACCACCGCCGCGAACGCCAGCATCGCCTGCCGTTGTTCCTCCGTCACCGGCAAGCCGAACGCCGCCGCCAGCGCCAGCCCCGCGCCGACCAGTTGCACGATCAACACCGGTTCGAATCGCATCGGTCCCCCCTTGTTGTAAGTCGGCGAGTCGGCAAGTCGGCAAGACGGCAAGTCGAGACGGAGCCGCCCCGCCCCCGTCATGCTGAGCCGCAGCGAGCATCTCATCTGCCGTAATCAACGCCGAGATCCTTCGCTGACGCTCAGGATGACGACCCCACCCTTCGACTTCCCGACTCCCCGGCTCGTTCTTGCCGTCTCGCCGTCTTGCCGTCTTGCCGACTCCCGTCTACCCCCGCAGCCGTGCGCCGACGTCGTCGATCAGCGCCGTGACCCGCCCGAGCAGCGCCGGGCCGGGGCACGGCTTGGCCGCGAATTCGAAGTGCCCGTAGACGGCGTGCATGCCCTCCCGGTTGCGCGGCCACGTCGCGGCGTCGACTTGCAACCAGGCGGCCGCGATCCAGGCGACCAATTCGACCAGACGCGCCCAATCGGCCGCCGGGATCGGCGTGTCGTAGTGCCCCGCGACTTCGATGCTGACCAGGTCCCGGTTCACCGCCGCGATGCCGTAGCGCCGCACGAACGCCACGCCGTCGCCTTCGACATCGTTCGCCGGGCCGCTCGCCCAGGGAGCCATCCGCCCGGTCAGCGGCGTCCACTGGAAAATCCGTCCGTCGCCGATGCCGAAATCGGTCCGCGCCGCCGCCCGGCCCCCGCCGCGAAACCAGGCGTCGGTTCCATCGAGCGTACCGAGCATCCGGTGGAGGCAGACGCCGCGAATCACCCGCGGACCAAGATCGTCCCAGGCGGTGTTTTGCCCCGGCGGGATGATCCGCTCGACCATGGCCGGCGGATCGTCGCGCGCAGCCGGCGCATTGCCGGCTCCATTCGCCGCCGATCCGGCGTCCGGCGGTCCCGCCGCGTCGCCCCGCCGCCAGCCGTTGATCAGCCGCACGATGTCGTCGCGATAGCGGCCGATGCTGGCGCGGGTTTCGCCGTTGGCGCAACGCGCCAGGCCACTCGTGCGGCAATCGGGGCCGCCGACGTAGACGGCGACAAAATCCGCCAGCGGCAGATCCGCCGGCGCGTAGATGCCGCCCTTGTAGGAAAGATCGGTCAGCCGGCGGCGCCAGGCGGCGAAGCCATCGACCCAGCGCTTGAAGCGCAGCGGCATCCCGCCGTCCGGCCACATCAAGCCGAGCGCGTTGCGGACGTCCGCCGCGCCGCTCCGGCCCAATCCCGTCTCCCGAATCGCCTGGGCCAGCGCCAGCGCGCCGAAGCCGCGCGTCGCCGCCGCACAACCGGCCGGATCGTCGATCGGCGACCCGCGCCGCGCCAGTTCGCTCACCCAGATGTCCAGCGGCACGTCGCCGATCGCCCGAAACGGCGTCGCGCCGGTCACGGGAGCGGGCGCCGCGGAGCCCGTGCTCGTCTCCTTCGTCGGCGTCGCGCTGTTTTCGCCTCCAGCGTGACCCGGCGTCTGCTCGACCTCCTCGTCCCGTCGTGCGACGGCCGCGCCGCCAACCCGCCGCGGCCGTCCCATCACCCGCGCATCGCCCCGACCGCCACCCTCACGCATCACCACGCCTCGACTCCTCGACTCCTCGACTTCCCGACTTCCCGACTCCGTCAACTGTTCGCCGGCTCCGCCGCCAGCACGAACGCGTCGCCCGGCTCGGCCGTCGCCAACCGTCCGGTCGCCGCCGTCTCGTACGACGGGAGCGGCACGAAGCCGAACGTCGTCCGCGCGAACGGCTGCAGCCGCACGGTCGCGCCGTCCAGCGACGCCGTCCGCGCGATCACGTAGACGACCAACGGCTCCGCCGGATCGAGATCGAACGTCCAGCCGCCGAGCGCCACCGTCGTCGCCGTCGCTGGCGGATCGGCCGCCGGGTCCGTTTCGGAGCGGCCCGCCGATGGACCAACCGCCGCGGCCGTCAGCAGCACCGCGACGACTGCCGCCCGTCCGGAGTTTCGCCATTCCATGCGACGTCCTCCCCACGCAAAACCGCCGGCGATGCCGGCGGTTTTTCTTCGCAGCCACGCTCCGTTCAGACCCCGCGCCGTTGCGCTCGCGGCTGTCCCGGATCGTTCACCCTTCCACCAGCGTCAGCGCCAGTTCGGTTTCCCCCCAGCGACCGGCGTCCGCCGGCCGGGCGGCCGTTTCCCGGATCGCCACGATCCGCGCCGAATAGGTCGCGTCGGTCGCGTCGGCGTCGATGTCGCGCAACCCCAGCAGCGCGCCCGAGTCCCAAGCCGCCCAGAGATCGGCGGCGAGGCCCCGTCCGGATCGACTCTCGACCGCGCCGTCACGTCGGACCAGCCGGTCGCCGCAACGGATCGTCAGGTCCCACCGCCGTCGCGTCGACGCGATGGCCGACAACGCCCAATCAGCCCAGACCCCGCTCAGCACTGGCGCCCAATCGAGCACGCTCGCCCAGCGCACGCGCAGTTGCAGCCAGCGGGAGCGCGTCCCGTTCGGCAGCGCGCCTTCCAGATCGATCTGCCGCGTGGCGCCGCTGCTCACGGTCGCCGTCGCAAGTTGCGTCCACGTCGCGCCCAGGTCCACGCTGTAATCGAGAAATACCTGCACGCCGTCCGTCGATGCCGGATTTCCCCGCGCTTCCGGCCAGGCGAACCGCGCCCCGACCCGCCGCCAGGTCTTGATCGCCGCCGGCTGCCCCGCATCGAGGAGGCTCGAAACCCAGTTGGCCGATCCGCTCGACGGGTAGGCATGCGCCGAACTCGACCGGTATTCCAGCCGGTAACGGTCGTAGCCGCTCGCCCCGTTCCGAAACACCGCCACGTCCCACCCG
>JAICJJ010000606.1 GCA_025928535.1 Thermomicrobiales bacterium | reverse complement strand
TTGTCGGTGTTGCCAATTTCCGACGTCAGCAGCGCCGCCATGAATTCGACGGGGTGGTTCGCTTTCAGATAAGCCGTCTGCGCCGCGATCACGGCGTAGGCGGCGCTGTGCGCCTTGTTGAAGCCGTAGCCGGCGAACCGTTCGATCATGTCGAAGATGTCGCCGCCGAGCCGCTTCTCCAGACCGTGCTCGACGCAGCCGGCGACGAACCGGTCGCGATACTTGGCCATCTCTTCCGGCAACTTCTTGCCCATCGCCTTCCGCAAGCCGTCGCCTTCGGCCATCGAAAAGCCGGCCAGCACGTTGGAGATGCGGATCACCTGCTCTTGATAGAGGGCGACGCCGTAGGTCTCCCGCAGAATCGGCTCCATCTCCGGGTGCATGTAGATGATTTCGGTTCGCCCATGCTTGCGCGCGATGTAGTCGGGCGCCATCTCCATCGGCCCGGGCCGGATCAACGCCATCAACGCAATCAGGTCTTCGAAACAGCGCGGCTCGACGTCGACGGTCATCCGCGTCGTCATGCCGCCTTCCAGTTGGAAGACGCCGACCGTGTCCCCTTTGCAGAGCAATTCGTACGACGCCGGATCGTCGAGCGGGATCGTCTCCAGGGATATGTCGCTTCCCTGCGCGACGAGGAGGTCGACCGCCTTGCCCAGCACGGTCAGCGTTTTCAGCCCCAGAAAGTCCATCTTCAGCAAGCCGAGGGCTTCCAACTCGCCCATCGGATACTGGGTCGTGATTTCCCCTTCGCTCTTGCCGCCCGCGCGTTGCAATGGCACATGCTCGGTCAACGGATCGCGCGAGATGACGACCCCGGCGGCGTGCGTCGAAGCGTGCCGCGACACCCCTTCCACCCGCCGCGCCGCCTCGACCAGTTCGCGCACCGCGGGATCGGCTTCGACCAGCGCGCTCAATTCGGGAACTTTCGTCAGCGCGCTTTCGATCGTCACGCCCGGGCCCCCCGGAATCAATTTGGCGACCCGGTCGGTTTCGGCGAACGAGCGCCCCATCGCCCGCCCGACGTCGCGCACCGCCGCCTTCGCCGCCAATGTGCCGAAGGTGACGATCTGGGCGACGCGGTCTTCGCCGTACCGGCCGACGACGTAGCGGATCACTTCGTCGCGACGGTCGTCGGCGAAATCGATGTCGATGTCCGGCATCGAAATGCGCGATGGATTGAGAAACCGCTCGAAAATGAGGTCGTATTTCAACGGGTCGAGCGCGGTGATGTCGAGCGCGTAGGTGACGATGCTGCCGGCGGCGCTGCCGCGGCCAGGGCCGACCAGGATGCCGTTTTCTTTGGCGAAGCGGACGAAATCCCAGACCACCAGGAAGTAGTTGGTGAAGCCCATCGAGCGGATGACGCCGAGCTCGTAGTCGAGCCGTTCCCCCACCGCGCCATCGACGTGCCCATATTTGCGCTGGGCGCCGGCGCGGCAAAGCGATTCCAGATAACTTTCCGGCGTTTGGCCGTCGGGAACGGGAAACTCGGGCAGGTGGTAACCCTTGAATCCGAGGTCGAGCGAGCACATCTCGGCGATCCGGATCGTGTTGGCCAGCGCTTCCGGCAAATCGCCGAACACGCGCGCCATCTCCTCCGGACCTTTCAAATAGAGTTGGTCGCTTTCGGATTTCAACCGTTTCGGATCGTTGATCGTCGTGTTCGTCTGGACGCAGACGAGCAGTTCCTGCGCCGGCGCGTCTTCTCGATTGCAATAGTGGACGTCGTTCGTGGCGACCAACGGCAGGTCGAGTTCGCGGGCGAGCGGCACGAGATCCAGGTTGACCTGCGCCTGCTCTTTGATGCCGTG
>JAICJJ010000409.1 GCA_025928535.1 Thermomicrobiales bacterium | reverse complement strand
GACCGCTATCTTCGCCGCCAACGATCTGATGGCGATGGGGGTGATGTTCGCCGCCCGCGCGTCCGGCTTCCGGATTCCGGACCATCTCGCGGTCGTCGGTCTCGACGACATTCCGGCAGCGGCGCTGGTCGAGCCGCCGCTGACCACCATCGCCCAATATCCCGCCCAACTCGGCCGCCGCGCCGCCGAGTTGATGTTCGACCGGCTCAACGACGCGGCGCCGGCGGAGAGCCGGCAAATCGAAATGCCGTTCACATTGATCGTCCGGGGCTCCGCATGAGCCGCCGGCATCCGGGCGACGGGCCGCCGTGGGGCCACGCGCCGGAAGGAGGGCAACGACGCCGGCGCCGGATCGCGCCGACCACAAGCCGAAATTCGCGTCCCATGCGACCCGCCGATTGGCGGGACAGCACGCGCCCGAGGAGGAAGACATGACCCGCCGCGCACGTTCGGCGCGATGGTCCCGGTGGCTCCTGCCGCTGGCCGCCGCGCTCCTGTTGCCGATGCTCTGGGCGGCTCCGGCCGCGCACGCCCAGTCGCCGACGACCATCACGATGTGGCTCGACACCACCGGCGGCCCGGAAACGCCCGAATGCATCCAGAAGACGGCGATCGACCCGTTCAACGCCCAGAACAACGGCGTGAACGTCGAAGCGACGCTGCAAGCCAACGGCTGGCAAGCGACCCTGACCGCGCTGCAAGGAGGCGCCGGGCCGGACATCGTCGGCACGCCGGGGCCGTCGTTCGCGATGCAACTCGCGCTCGCCGGGCAGTTGCTGCCGCTCGACGATTTCGCCAAGCAATACAACTGGTCCGAACGCTTCGCCAAAGGCTCGCTCAACCTCGGCAAAGCCGAAGGCAAGCTCTACAGCATCCCGAACGAAGTCGAAACGCTCGTGCTCTACTACAACAAGACGGTTTTCGACCAGCACGGCTGGCAGCCGCCGAAGACGATCGACGAGCTGATGACGCTCTCGCAAAAAATCCAGGACGCCGGGATCATCCCCTTCGCCCACGCCAATGCCGAATGGCGGCCGACGAATGAATGGTTCGTCGGCGAGATGCTGAACCACGTCGCCGGCCCGCAAAAGGTCTACGACGCGCTGACCGGCAAGGTGAAGTGGACCGATCCCGATTTCGTCAAGGCGATCGACCTGCTGAACCAGATGCAGCAAAAGAAATGGTTCATGGGCGGCCTCGACCGCTATTACACGACGACGATCGCCGAAGCGGAAGCCGCCTTTGGCGACGGCGACGCCGCGATGAAGATCGAAGGCACCTGGCTGATGTCGGACCTGCCGAACTATTTCGGCGAAAAGGCCGGCAACAACAACGATTGGGGCTGGGTCCCGATGCCGTCGACGACGGGCGCCGCCATCTTCGACCTCGGCATCGGCTCGACCATGTCGGTCAACGCCAACAGCAAGAATCCGGACGCCGTCGGCAAGTTCATGGATTACTACTTCCAACCGGCGACGATGGCCAAGCTCCTGATCGAATGCGGCCTGGCGCCGGCGCCGGTCGATCTCTCCGGGCAGGATCTGAGCAAACTCGATCCGCGCCACGCCGCGATTCTGTCCGCGCTGAACAAGGCGTTCGCCGACAATCAGTACGGCTACACGACGTGGACTTTCTGGCCGCCGGAAGCGGAAAACTACCTGATCGAAAACATCGAAAAGGTCTGGGCGGGCGAGATGACGCCGGAAGCGTATCTCGCCGGCGAGCAGCAGGTCTTCGACAAGGACCGCGCGAACGGATCGGTCCCGCCGATTCCACAGCGCTAATTCGACGACGCCGGAGCCGGTCGAGCGGTTGCCCGACCGGCTCCGCAGACCAGGAAAGCGTCACCGATGCGTGAAACCGTCGCCGCGCCCGGCAGCACGTCGTACATCGTTCCCGGCTCCCGGGGCGGCGTCTTCTTTCGACGCCGGGTCGTGCCATGGCTCTTCGTCGCGCCGATCCTCGCGGTCAATATCGCGGTCGTCGTCGGCCCGACGTTGAGCGCGTTCTACTACTCGATGACCGACTGGAACGGCATCCGGCCGGCTACTTGGGTTGGGCTGGCCAATTTCCAGGAACTGGCGACCGACAACAGTTTCCGCCACGCCTTTTCGAACAACCTGATCTGGCTGCTGATGTTCCTGACCGTACCGATCGCGATGTCGCTGGCGGCGGCGAGCCTGCTCGGTCCGGTGCGGCGGGGCGCGATCGTCTATCGCATGGCGCTCTTCATCCCGTACGTTTTGCCGAGCGTCGTCACCGCCGCGCTTTGGCGCGGCTTGTTCAGCCCCGACCGCGGCATTCCGGCGCTCCTGACCAAAGCCGGCATCCCCGGCTTCGACCGCGCCTTTCTCGGCGATCCGAAGACGGTCCTCCCCGCGATCGCGTTCGTCGACAACTGGCACTGGTGGGGCTTCCTGATGGTCCTCTTCCTGGCGGCGATGCAAAACATCCCGCCCGATCTCTATGAATCGGCCCGGCTCGACGGGGCGAGTCGATGGCAGGAATTCCGGGACGTGACCTTGCCGGGCATCCGGCCGACCTTCGTCTTCATGATCCTGATGACGACGATCTGGTCATTTCTGACCTTCGACTACATCTGGATCCTGACCCAAGGCGGACCGGCCGGCGCGAGCGAAGTGCTGGCGGTGCTCGTCTTCAAGGAAGCGTTCAGCAACTTCAACGCCGGCTACGCGTCGGCCATCGGCCTGACGTTGAGTTTCTTCGTCGGCATCAACATCGGCATCTTCATCGTCTTGCGGCGGCGGGGGTGGGAGATATGATCAGCCGCACGCGCCGGCGCCGCGACGTCAGCCTCGCCCCGAATTACCTGATCCTGACGCTGCTTTTCATCTTCGCGATGGGGCCGCTCGTCATCCTCTGCTTCAACTCGCTGAAGACGACGGGCGAACTCGGCCGCAATCCGCTCGGGCCGCCACAGCATATCATCTGGCAAAACTTTCCGAAAGCGTGGGACATCGGCAACTTTTCGACCACGACGCGCAACAGCGGCATTCTCGTCGCGGGAACGGTCATCGGCATCCTCTTTCTCGGCGGCATGGCCGCCTACAGTCTGGCGAAACTCGATCTGCCGGGCGCGAATGGTTTGACGCTCTATCTCCTGATCGGGACGAGCCTGCCGATCCAGCTCTATCTGGTGCCGCTCTTCTTTCTCTGGCAGAAACTGGGGCTGGTCAACAACCTGTTCGGCCTCATCCTGATCTACATCGCGATCAACGCGCCGTTTTCGATCTTTCTGCTCCGTTCCTACATGGTGCAGTTGCCACGTGATTTCGAAGACGCGGCGCGGGTCGATGGCGCGAGCGAATGGGAGGTCTTCACCCGGATCGTCGTGCCGCTGTCGTGGCCCGGCTTTCTGACCGTCGGACTCGTCGTCGCCCTCAGCGTCTGGAATGAATTCCTGTTGGCCACGGTCTTTCTGACCAACCAGAACCTCTTCACCGTCGTGACCAGTTACGCCAACTTTTCGACGCGTTTC
>JAICJJ010000167.1 GCA_025928535.1 Thermomicrobiales bacterium | reverse complement strand
GCGTCGCTGATCTCCGGCAATTTGCCCACCGTTCGGTTCCTTCCGCGTTTGGGATCCCAATACTTCCCAAATGATACCATGCCCCGGGCGGCGACGGCAGTGGAAGCAGACCGGTCGGGAACGATCCTATCGTAGCATGCGAATTCGGCATGGCGGCGCGACCCGCGCGCCCCGTCATCCTGAGCCCGCAGGCGAAGGATCTCGGCTCCCCTGCTTGCAACGGCCAAAGGAGAGACGAGATCCTTCCTTCGTCAGGATGACAATTGACGTCCGTCGGTCGCCTCAACCTGCCGGGCCGGCGCACCCCGAGTAGAAAAACATCTTGAACTCGATGACGCCCCGCTTGTCGGACGACGTCGCCGCCACGGTATCGAACCCGGCATTGCCGAAGACGTCGGGATACGCCTGCTTGACCCAGTTTTGCGCCGTCTCCGCCAACTGTACGCCCGTACCGACCTGCAGGTCGGAGCCGCCGGCGGTGATCAAGACGAATCCGGCGCGGCAACTGGCGAACGGCGCGAGCGCCGAGCGAACCTGCGACTGTGCGTCGGCGAGGGACTGCTGGTCGCCGGCTTGCACGCCGGCCGGATCGACCGTGACCGATTTGCTGATCGCGTTCGGGTTGAGCGCGTTCGACGCGGCGACGACGGCGAGCGCGGTGGTCGTCACCTGCGCTTCCTGTTGCGCCGCGACCAACGCGGCATTGGTCGCCGCGGCGTCGGACGCTTGCGCCTGCGCCGTCGCCAGCGCTCCGGAGCCGTTCATCGCGTCGCGCGTGGCTTGCGCGATGAGGCCGGCGTTGGCGGTGGCGGCGGCCTGGGCGGTGGCGATGGCGCTGAATCCGCTGGCCGCCATCTGCGTCGCCTGCTGACCGGACTGCGCCGCCGATGCGGCGCTTTGCGCTTCGAGCGTCGCCAGCGCCTCGATCGTGGCTTGCGCCGCGGCGGCGTCAAGAGTGGCGCGGGCGGCGGCGGTCGCCTGCTCGCTCGTCAGGCGGTCGATGTCCGATTGCTTGTTCGCCTGCTCGGTGGCGAACGCCGCCAACGTCGCCTCGGCGGCAACCGCCGTCTGCGTCGATTGCGCGTCCGCCGTGGCGCGTTGCGACGCGCTCATCGCTTCACGCGTCAATTCCGCTTCGGCGGCCGCGGTCGCCTGTTGCCGAGCGTAGGCGTCTTCCGTCGCCCGGGCGGCGGCGGTCGCCAGCGCGTCGTCGGAGCGGGCGATCTGCGAACTGAGCGCCTGCGCCGTTTCGGCGGCCTCGACCGCGGCGGCGGTCGCGGTCGCGGCGTTGGCGACCTGCGCCACGCCGGCCGCGGCTTGCGCCGTCGTCAAGGCGGAAATGGTGGCGCGCGACGTGGCGAGAAGATTCGGCGTCGGGGGCGGGGTCGGGGTCGGCGCGGGCGAGCCGACGGTGTTCGCCGTGAAAAAGAGCATCGCCAGCCCGAGCAGGAGGTCGGCGAAAATCCACCCGCCGAGGGCGATCATGTCGCGTTGATTGGACGGGCGGCGTCGAACCACGGCGCGTCCTCAGCGGAGCCCGCGGCGCGGGGCCGGGCTCAGGGCGCGGGAAGAAGCGACGAACCTGCTCACGATCGGCGTTGCGGCCAGAGACGACCCGGATCGCGCTTGGCGGCGCCGCCGTTGCCGTTGATCGCGTCCGCGATCTGGTCGGCCTGCGCGGCCAGTTCGGTCCGCAACGCGGCGGCGAACGCCCGCTCCAGCGTTTCGGCGTTCGGCGTCGCCGCCGCCGAACGCCCGAGCGCCGAGGAGAGTCCCTCGAGGCGGGAAAGCAGCGCGGCGATGTCCTTGGCCATCGCTTCATGCCGCTGCGCGGTCATGATCGAAATCGAACTCAAATCGCGTCCCACTTCGGCCATGCCGCCGGCGACGCCGGTTTGCTCGTCGAGGAGCGCGCTGAGACTCGACGCCTGATTTGCGCTGTTGGCGGCGATGCGTCCGAGGTCGTCGCGCAATTGCGTCAGGCCGCCGACGATTTCGGCCAGGGCGCGGGTGCTGGTGGCGACGCCGTTGGCGCTGCCGCGCAGTGCGTCGGCCAGCCGCGTGTTCGAGGCCGACTCGGCCGTGACGGCCGATTCGATCCGCGCCTGGCTGCCGGCCAGGCTCTGGGTCAGATCGACGATGCCGCGGGTCGTTTCGGTCGCCAGCCGCGCCGCCTGGGCGGCCGCGTCGGCGCCGCCGACCGCCTTGTCGGCCGCTTCGGCCAAGGTCGTCGCGGCGGCGCTGATTTGCCGGGTGACGGCCTGGTCGCTCTGGATGCCGGACGTGGTCAGGCGCTCCAGGCCCTGAATGGCGGCGAGGAGCGTCCGCCCCTGGTCGGTCGAAACGCTGACTTCGGAGGTGAGGTCTTCCAGCGCCGATTGCAAGCCGATCGAGACCTGCCGCAATTCGACCAGCAAGCGGTGCGTTTCTTCCGCGCCGGCCCGCATGCCGCTGGCGAAGACGCCGAAATCGGCGAATTCGCGCTCACGCCGGCTGGCGATCTGCTCCAGGCGGTCATGCTCCAGCCGCAGCCGGGTCAGCAATTCCTGGCTGCTCCGGTCGAATCGTTCCGCCAGCCGCTCGACGCTGCGGGCGAGCAAGGCCGGCCGGCTGCCGCGGTCGTTCGCCAGCACGATCGACGCTTCGGCCAGCACATTGTCCAGGTCGGTCTGAAACCGGCCGGCCGATTGCTCGATCTTGTCGTCGCGCGCTTCGCGCCGGCCATGGGCGTAGAACGTCAGGGCGATGATGAAGCCGATCAGCACCGCGTCGAACAACGCGACCCGCGAAAAGGTCGGCGCCAACGGCCCGATTTCACCGCCGAAGCCTGTTTCCCAGAGGAGCAGAAACGGCTTGCGGACATCGTCCGGATTCTTGGCGATCCACGACGCATAGGCGCGCGACGCTTCGGCCAGGGCGAACCAGGTCAGGAAAATCGGCACCAGCACGAGCACATTGCGAACGCGATCCGCCAGCGCGATCGCGCCGGAGGCGTAGGCGCCTTGGCGCCGAGTCGCCCAGGCGTGGGCCAGCCGCTCCGTGTTGAACGCGCGCCGCATGTCGACATCGGACCAGCGTTGAACGCCGTCGTCGCTGGCGAGGGCCGACGCAAGATCGTTCAACCGCGCTTCGGCCCGCGGATCGACGGCCGCCACTTCGGCCGCCATGCCCGCTATGTCGTTGGCCAGTTCGAGGCGCCGATCGTCGACCGGCGGCGTGTCGAGCGGGGGCAGAATGCGGGCATCCCCGGTCGAGATGGGGCGGGGGCCGATCGTCCCAACGCCCGAAGGCTCCGGCATGGCCGGACGCGAGACCTGTCGTTGCACCGCTGCCCTCTGACTTTCTCGGTCGTCTCCGACCTCCTCCAGGTCAGGCGCGGGGTGCGACGGAAGAGGAGCCCGGTTCGTCTACAATCGTGTCCCAACGCGCGGGACGTTATGGCTCGGTGCCGCGGTCACTGTACCATCTCGCGCGGCGCCCTTGACGCCCGCGGCGGTTTCCCGCCATCGCACCCCCGCGAGGAGCGGCCTTCGTGCCCGACGCATTCCAACGCCAGCGCCTGCTGACGCGGCTCAACAGCCTCCTCCTGGCCGGCGACGAACTCGGCGCGCTCCGGCTCTGGACGACCAGCGGGCTGGCGCGCGACGCCGACGCCATCGACGCGGTCGGCGCGCGGATGACCGCCATCGCCGAACGTTTCGGCGTCGCCGCCGAGCCGCCGCCCGCGGCCCGGCACGAACCGCCGCCCTGGCCAGTTTCGCCGGCGCCGCCACGCCCCGTCCGCGCGCCTGTTGCGGCGCGAGCCGGCGTCGCCGAATCGCTGCGCGCCGCCATCGCCGCCGGCGACGCCAACGCCGTGCTTCGGCTCTGGCGCGACGCGCGCGGCACGACGCTGCCGCTCGGTCTGGCCGGCCGTGTCCACGACTATCTCCAGAACGCGCTCGGAGGCGCGATCCGGCAGGCGATCCTGCATCGCGACGACGAGCGGCTCGTCGCGACCCTGCGGGAAGCGGCGGCGGCCGGCGTCGCCGTCGCCGCCGATCAACGGCAAGCCGGACGCGAAGCGGTCCGGCGAATCGAGACCCGGCGAGCGCTCGAAGCGGCGCTGACCAACGACGACCGCGCCGCGCTCGCCGCGCTCTCGCTTTCCGGCCGCATCGCCGAATTGGGCCGCCTGCCACGCGCGGTCGAACGGGCGGTCGAGCGGGCGATGGCTTGGCCGCACGTCGAACGGGCGATGGCGGTCGGCGACGACGCGACGATGCTCGCCGCCTACGATCCCGACCTGTTCGACGACGACCCAGCCTTGCCGCACGCCTTTCGCGAGCGGGTCGCCCTCGCCCAGACGCGCACTGCCTGGCTCTACCGGGTGCGGACGGCGGTGCGCACGCGCAATGCGATTGTGCTGCGCGAAGCGATGCTGGAGCCGCCGCCCGGCGCCGAAGCGCGGTTGAGCGCGGTCGAACGGACGCGAATCGACCGGCTCGTGATGCGCGACGCCGCCGCCGACCGTCTGGTGCGGGCGTTGCGGGAAGGACCGGACGCGGCGATTGTGGCGGCCCTCAACCAGATCGAAGTCGCCGGCGCGCCGCTGCCGGACGCAATCGACTGGGCGGCGGTGCGCGGCGTGGTCGACCGCATCACGCTGGCCGACGCCATCCGGGAAGCTGCGGCGGCCGATCCGCCCGCCTACACCCGCCTCGCTCGCCTGCTGCCGGCCGCGCGCGCCGCCGGCGCCAGCGGCTTCGCGCCGGACGGGATCGATTTCGCCGTGCTCGAAGCCGATCTCTTGCGCGCAGCCCATCTCGCCCGCCTGCGCGACGCGCTGACCTTCGACGACGACGACGCGATCGCGCACGCCGCTTCGCCCGACCCCTACGGCGCCGTCAGCCGACTCCCGGCCGAGCAGCAGGCGCGTGTGGCGCGGGCGCTGCGGCAAACGCGACGACGGGCCACGGGCTGAGTCCGGTTCGGCCGCGGCCCCGGGCATCCTGCTTGCGTTGCGGTCGCGCGATCGAGCCGGGAGGCAGGCCATGACGACGATCCGGACGGGGGAAGGCTCCCTCTACGACGCGGACGACAACGAACTTTCGCCCGTCGCCTATCTGGTCGAGGGCGAAGGCGAACCGGGCGAGCCGGTCGTCGCCTGGAGCGGGCGGCTCACCTTGCCGCTCGACGTCGGCGACCTTTCGCTCGAACCGGGCCGCTATCTCCTCCAGTTCGAAGACGGCGCGCGCGCCTGGATCGCGCTCGCCCCGACCGGCGCCGCGTCCGGCGACGACGTGGCGTTCACCGGCGCCAGCGTCTTGCCGCCCGACGTGGGGGCGATCCCCGGCTGACGGTGGAATCTGGCCCGCAGCAGCGCTCGCTCTGCTAGAGTGTGGACGATTCCACGACGACATGAGGCGGAGCGGCCCGATGCTCGTCCACCAAATTTGCTTCAACGATCGCTTTTTCGATCAACTTCGCGTGCTGCCGCGCAAGACGCACGATCAGATCATCGCCAAGGTCTACGGCATCCTTGTGACGGCTCCCCAGCCCGACGGCAACGTCAAAAGAAAGATCGTCTCGGCCAGAGGAGCAGACCCGCTCTATCGTCTGCGGGCGGGCGACTACCGAGTGATCTATTCCTACGGGAAGCCTCCGGGCTGGGTGACGCTGCTCGCCGTCGAGGCGCGAGACGAAGAGACCTATGATCCGGACAAGTTGCAATTCGGGCAGCGGCCGGCCATTCCGCCCGACCTCGAACAGTTCAAGCGTTCGTCCGGAAATGGCTGGGAAAGCGACGAGACCAATCGTGGAGTCGAGGCGCTGCCACCTCTGCCCGCCGCGCTCGGCCCAGACCCACTGCCCGCTCCGATCACCGAATCGATCCTGAACGCGCTTGGCATCGACGAGCGCTACTGGCCATTGCTGCTGACCGTCACGACCGGCGACGAGTTGCTCGAAGCGGCCGTGCCGCCAAAGGCGATCGAACGGCTGATTGACGTCCTCTGCGGCGCTGATATCGTGCCGCGGCCGAACGAGCAAACCTACGAAGCCGACTCCGCGGCCGCCTTGCTGCAGATGCTCGACGGCGATCTGCCCACGGTGTTGCTGCGCCTCGACGACGAGCAAAAGCGGAGCGCCGAATGGCCCGCCAGCGGCCAGGGGCCCACGTTGCTGCGCGGCGGCCCGGGCAGCGGCAAAAGCGTCGTCGCCGCCTACCGCGTCCGCTCGCTCCTGCGGCAATTACGCGCCGCCAGCGTTGCCGAGCCACGCATCCTCGTCACGTCGTACACGAACTCGCTGGTCAACGCCACGCGCCAACTGGTGGAACGACTGGTCGGCGACGACATCCGTTTCGTCGATGTCCGCACGGCCGACCGCGTCGTCGGCGAGGTGATCGCCCGCGCCAATCAGCCGTACAACCCGAAAGACGACGGCGTCGCCCGCTTCGCCGTCAAGGTCGGCCGCAATCTCCTCGAAAGCGACGGGCGGGACGGCGCGGCGTTGGCCAGTGCGATCGATCGGTTGTCGATCGACTACCTGACGCAGGAAATCGAACGCTGCATCGTGGCGCGCGACATCGCCACGCTCGACGACTACCTCGCCCACAAGCGGGTCGGACGCGGC
>JAICJJ010000023.1 GCA_025928535.1 Thermomicrobiales bacterium | reverse complement strand
GTGAGGGGCCTCGCGCGTTCACTCCGCCGCGAGCAAGCGGGCGATCGTGGTCGCCCAAACCTTGGCCTGCGTCACGAGGTCGTCGATGAAGACGGCTTCGTTGGCGCCGTGGGCATTTTCGCCGCCGGGGCCGTAGCCGACGGTGTCGATGCCGGCCAACCGGTAGAAGCGGCCATCGGTCGCGCCGGCCCAGGCGACGAAATATTCGGGTTCCGTGCCGGTGACGTCGCGCACGCTCGCTTGCAGCGCCCTCACGAGCGGCGAATCGTCCGGCGTCAGATTCGCCGGAATGGCGTCGCCGTGCGGATCGAGCACGATCTCGTAGCGAAATTCCGGGTCTTCGGCCGCGACCTGCCGCAACCGGGCCTCGATTTCGGCCGCCGCGCTTTCGGCGGTTTCCCCCGGGATGAGACGCCGGTCGATCGTGAAGGTGCATTCGCCGGGAACGACGTTGTGCGCGATGCCTGCCTGAATCTGATTGATGCTGATCACGGGCTTGCCGACGGCGGGGTGAAATTTGTCCAGGTCTTCCTCGAGCGCCAGCACCGCCTTGGCCGCCTTGGCGATGGCGTTGATGCCGGTGACGCGCGCCGCCGCCGTGTGCGCGGCGCGGCCGTAGCAGGTGACCGCGAGTCCGACCAGTCCTCGCTCGGCGTTGCGGACTTTCAGATCGCTCTTTTCGCCGATCAAGACGTAGTCGGGGCGCGGCAGGCGTCCGGCGGCGATCTCGTCGAGCACGAAGATCGTGCCGTACTTGCCGCTCGTTTCTTCGTCGACGACGACATGCGTCTGCAATTGGCCCCGAAGCGGCGCGTCCTTCAGCAGCGCCATCAGGGAGAGCATGACGGCGACCGAACTTTTCATGTCGGAGGCGCCGCGCCCATAGAGACGGGTTCCATCGTCGCTGATCGCCGGGTCGAACGGGTCGGTCCGCCAGGCCGCGAGATCGGAGACGGGAACGGTGTCGAGATGGCCGTTCATCGCCACGATCGGCCCGGAGTCCGGTTCGCCGATGGTCAGGACGAGATTGGGACGCGCCGGGTCCCTGGCGACGCGCTCGCATTGGATGCCATGCGCGGCGCACCACCCCGCCACGAAGTCCATGATCGCCAATTCGTCGCCGCTTGGGCTCGGAATCGCGATCAGGCTGCTTGCCAGATCGACGATCGCGTCCCGCTCGACCCGTTCCGCTGCTGAACTTGGCGGCACGATGCCTCCTTCCGCCGAATCGTTGCGACATGGCGGCGCGCCGAACACTGCACGCGCCGTCTCATTTGCGGTCATGATCGCATGGCTTTCGGCGGACGTCCGATGAACGCATGATTGCTCGGCGAGCGCGAATGGCATGCGGCTTGCCTCGACGGAGCCAGACGCGACCGGCCGTGTCGCCGGAATCGAACGAGCGGCGAGGAAAATCGACCATGATGGACAACGACCGAATCGATTTCTGGCCAGTCGGTCCTGTGCTCGACGAAGATCAGCGCCGGCGTTGGGCAGGCTCCGGCGTCAATGCCGATTGGCGCTGGAACGAGCCGTGGTTGGCCGGCGCCTACGCGACCGGCTACTGGAACGAGCCGAGGCGTCGTCTTGCCGACGAGCCTTGGCGCGAAGGCTGGGGATACAGAACCGAAGGACGCTTCGCCGGCGTCGGCCCTCGCAATTACCGCCGTTCCGACGAGCGGATCGACGACGACATCAACGCTCGTCTGACCTGGAGCGCCGATCTCGACGCGAGCGACATCGTGGTCCGCGTCGATCAGGGCGTCGCGACGCTGACCGGCAGCGTCGACAGCCGCTGGCAAAAGCGCCTGGCCGAAAACATCGCGCAAGACGTCTCTGGCGTGCGCGATGTTTTCAACGAACTGCGTGTTCGATCCGGCGCGGATCAGAATCAGTCGCGGACGCAAACCGCCGACGCGGCGCGATAGGCGCCGGCCGCCGCGCTAGAGTCGCTCGAAGCGCTGGACGTCGATGACGAAGACGACCGCGCCGCCGACTTCGACTTCGAAATTTTCCGGCATGTACAGCAGCCCCGGTTCGAGCGCCGGGGAATAGGGCACCGCGACTTGCGTCCGGCGGCGGCAGGTGCGTCGCAAGATGCCCATCACGGCCGGCACGACCGCGTCATCGACGCCGATCAGCAAGCTGGTGTTGCCGGTGCGGAGAAACGACCCCGTGGTGCTGACCTTGGTGAAGCGGTGGCCCGCTGCGACCAGGGCATCGGTCAGGGCTGGAGTGTCCTCGTCCTGGACGATGGCGATGATCATCTTCATGGTCCGCCTCCCGTGGTTCACGTCATCGTGACTGGGGCGTCGCCGCCACTATAGCCGATTCGCCGAATTCATCGTCCGTTCATCCGGCTGCCAGTTGTTCGCGGAGGATGGCCAGCATCGCCGCGTGAACCGCGCCGTTCGACGCGACGAGGTCGCCGTCGTCGGAGACGAACGGCTCGCCGCGAAAGCGGGAGATCGTTCCACCCGCCTCGCGCACCATCAACACGCCGGCCGCGACGTCCCAGGGCAAGACCCCGTCCTCCCAGTAGCCTTCGAGCCGGCCGGCGGCGACGTTGCAGAGATTGAGCGCCGACGATCCCGTTTGCCGGATCGCCTGCACCCGCGTCAGAAACGCCAGCCACGACTCGGCTTGCTTCGGCCGCCGCGCCAACTCGTATGAAAAGCCCGTCGCCAGCAGCGAACGGAGCAAATCGTCGGTGGCGGAGACGCGCAACGGGGCGCCGTTGAGCGTTGCCCCGCCGCCTTGTCGGGCGACGAAGAGTTCATCCCGAATCGGATCGAGCACGACGCCGACGATCGGCGTTCCCGCGTGTTCGAGGCCGATCGAAACGGCGAACCCGGGCATGCCATGCGCGAAATTCGTCGTGCCGTCGAGCGGATCGATCACCCAGCGATAGGGCGCGGCCCCGTCGGTCTCGGCCGCCCCACGCGCGCCTTCCTCGCCGAGCAATTGATGGTCGGGGTAGCGCGCGCGGAGCCGGTCCGCGATCAGCGCTTCCGACGCCCGATCGGCTTCGGTCACCATATCGATCTCGCCTTTGAACCGAATGTCATGTGGCCGCCCGAAACGATCGCGCAAGATCGCGCCCGCGTCGCGGGCGATGTCGACGGCCACGTTCGCGAATTCTTCGAGATTCGGCTCGGACATGACAGACCCCATCCTCCCTCGCGGTTGGCGGCGAAGCGATGTGGCCGCTTCCCGATCGACGCTTCTCTGGCGAACGATTGTAGATGGCGACGGGTCAGACGAGCGCGAGGCGTGGCACGACGTCCGCTTCCCAACCGGCCTGGTCGCCCCGGCGCAGCGCCCAATGGGCGGCGCCGGCGACCATCGCGGCGTTGTCGGTGCAGTAGACGAGCGGCGGGAAACGGACCGGCGTGTCGCCGAGCGTCGCCGCGGCAGCCGCGGTCAAGGCGTCGCGCAAGGCGCGATTGGCGGCCACGCCGCCGGCCAGCAGGATCGTCCGCGCGCCGAACGCCTCGGCGGCGCGAACGGTCTTGACGACGAGCGGTTCGACGATCGCGGCCTGAAACGACGCCGCCAGATCGGCGACCGGCGCGTCGCCGACGAGTTGGACGGGGCGATGCTCGCGAAACGGCCCCGACGGCGAACCCTGAAACGGTTCTTCGGGTGAGGCGGGAAGTCGGTATGGTTCGGACAGCCGGAGCAGTGCCGTCTTGAGCCCGGAAAAACTGAAATCGTAGCTTTCGCCGAGCCAGGCGCGCGGCAGCGCGAAGCGCTCCGGATCGCCGCCGCTGGCCGCGCGCTGGATGGCGGGACCCCCCGGATAGCCGAGTCCGAGCAGCCGCGCGCCTTTGTCGAACGCTTCCCCGGCCGCGTCGTCGAGCGTGCGGCCGAGGTGGCGATACAGGCCGTGCCCGGTCATCGCGATCAATTCCGTGTGGCCCCCTGAGACGAGGAGGCAGACCAGCGGAAAGCGCGGTGGGGGCGGCGGTTCTTCGCCGGGCAGGCCCAGCCAGTTGGCGTAGATGTGCGCTTCGAGGTGGTTGACCGAAATGAGCGGGCGATCGAGCGCCCACGCCATCGTCTTGGCGACGTTGACGCCGACGAGCAGCGAGCCGGCGAGACCGGGTCCGGCGGTCATCGCCACGGCGTCGATGCCGGCGCGGTCAATGCCGGCGTCGGCCAGGGCCGTTTCGATCACGGGCACAATGGCGCGGATGTGCTGGCGGGCGGCGAGTTCCGGCACGACGCCGCCGTGCGCGCGATGCAGTTCGGTTTGGGATGCGACGATGTTCGAGCGGACGCGAACGCCATCGACCACGATGGCGGCCGCCGTTTCGTCGCAGGACGTTTCGATGCCGAGGATTTGCATGAGGCGCCGCTCCCGCGTCGGTCAGCGTGGCGCGGCCGCGCCGCGATCCCGATGGGAGGCGATGGCCGTGCCGTCCGCCGTCTGGTCGCCGATCCGAGCGAACAAGGCGCGTCGCAAGCGTTGCCGCTCGGCGGTGTAGGCGGCGTCGTTGAGGGCGCGCGACCACATGATCAGCGCGTCTTCGTTGTTGTCGGAGTAGTAACGCTTGCGGGCGCCCTGAACGCTGAAGCCCCATTTGCGGTAGAGCGCCTGCGCGCTTTCGTTGGAGACGCGCACTTCCAGCGTCAGCCAATTGGCCCCGCGCCGAACCGCTTCGTCGAAGACGGTGGCCAGCAGCCATTCGCCCAAACCCTGACCGCGGTACGGCTCGTCGATTGCGATGGTCGTGACATGCGCTTCGTCGAAGGCGCTCCACATCCCGGCGAAGCCGACGATCCGGGCCCCGCGCGACTCGTCCTCCTCGGCGTGGTCGGAACGACGCCCGAGCCCAATCGGAAAGAGGGTGCGGCGGGGCAGGGTGCGCGACGCGGCCCCGGTTGCCGCGTCGGGCGTCGCGCCATTGACGGACGGCTCCGGCACATCCCAGAGGACGATGTAGTAATTCTGCGCCGGGTTCTGAAGTTCACGGCGATAGGCCGACACCGGCCAAGGGTTCGTAAAGCAGCGGCGTTCGACCGCGCTGACCGCGGTCACGTCGTCGGTGGTCATCAGATCGATACGAAACACGGAACTCCCACCGGAAGCGCGATGCCAGACCGACGCGGCCGGCGCGACCCGCCGCGCTGGCCGGAGCAACGTCGAAATGCGGGGACAATCGTACCGTCCCAGCCAATAGTACGCATGTCAGCGGCCAAGATAGCGCGGCTCGAGCAAGACAGGATCGTCCGCCTCGCCTCGGGCCAGCCGTTGCCCCGCCAGCCAGGCGAGCGCGCCCGGTCGCCGGACGCGAAGCGGCGCCGAGGGCACGACGACGTGATCGAGCGTGACGAGCGCCGCGACCGTTTCCGCGTCCAATTCTCCGGTGACGACGATCCGATCGGCCCTGGTTCGCGCGGCCTCGACCAATGCGTCAGGAGCGGTGTTGCGCGGCTCGGCGACAAGCGAGATGTCGTCCGCCGTCGCGCAATATTCGGCCCAGACGAGCCGACCGCGGCCGGCCGCGACGGCCGCAATCACCGGCGCGTTCGATGCGAGCCAGGGCGCCGCCGCGATCGCCAGCGTATCGACCCCGTAAAGCGGCAGATCGAGCGCAAGGACGAGTCCTTTGGCCACGCTCATGCCAACCCGCAACCCGTTGAACGTGCCCGGTCCGGACGCGACCGCGACGGCGCCGAGGTCGGCCGGGACGAGGCCGTTCAGTTCGAGCAGATGATGGATTTGCGCCAGCAACGTCACCGTTTGGGCGCGGCCGGCGCGCCAGATGAGCTCCGCGTCGTGGCCGCGCCCGAACAGCCCGACGCCCGCCTGCTCGGACGAGGCGTCGATGCAGAGGAGCGGCTTGTCGGCGGCGGAGTCCATGCGCGGTCTTCCAGAGGCGAAAGGTCATTGGCCCGATTCGGCCGGGCGAGTGTAGCCGATCGTCAGGAAGCGTTCGTCTTGATCTCATCATCCTGTGGGATATCGCGCAGGGATTCCGCGACCTGATCCGCCAGTTCGTCGGCGGCGATCGAGGCGACGGCGATCGAGCGGCCGTCCGCAACGAAATCGAACGTGACGAGCAGGCCCCGCGCGGGCAGCCGCCCCGGCGCCCGTTCGGGCCATTCGACCAGGCTGACGCCATCATCCGGCGCGAGGTAGGCATCGTAGCCGATGCTGTCGAGGTCGCCGTCGCCGGCCAGCCGATAGAGATCGAGGTGGTGGACGACGGCGATGCCGACCGGATTTACCGCCGCGGCGTAGTCGTTGACCAGCGTGAAGGTCGGGCTCTGGACGAAATCGGTCACGCCGAGCGCCGCGCCAAGGCCTTGGGCGAAGGTCGTCTTGCCGGCGCCGAGATCGCCATGCAACAAGACGACGTCGCCGGGCCGAAGCAGCCGGGCCACGCGCCGGGCGATGTCGCGCGTCTCGTCCGGACTGTGGCTGACCAGCGTGACGGGCGCGGCGAACGTGCCGCGGTCTGGCATCTACCAGGACTCCGGCGGCCGCCGCGCCGACATGTTGAGCCGCCAGTAATCGAACGTGAGCGCCGGCTCGTCGTCGGTCGCGATTTCGGTCAGGCGATCGAGGAGCCGGTCGCGATCTTCCTCCCGCGTGAGGCGCTCCAGATACGGATGCAGGATGACCGTCCGCAAGAATTCCCGATATGCTTCCGGCGATTCCATCGTCGCCGGGGCATATTCAAGCTCGGTGTCGATTTCGGTGAAACCAGCGGCGGCGAGCCGGCGGGCCGTGTCGGGCGGATTGGCGAAATGCCAGGGGCCGCTCCAGCCGCCGAACGCGCTGCGATACGGCTCGTCCTGCGCGATCCGGTCCATGCGCTCTCGCAGCTGCGTCAGGTTCGGGCCGCCGCCGCATTGAGCGACGAGGCGACCGCCGGGGCGCAACTGATCGTTCAGCATGCGAAACAGCGCATCGTGATCGCCGATCCAGTGAAAGGTGGCGGTGCTGAAGATGGCGTCGACCGGCTCGTCGACCTGCCGTTGCAACAGGTCGCCTTCGAGCAAGGTGATGCGGTCGCCATATTTCGGCGTCAGATGGGCCGCCGCCCGTTCGAGCATGTTGCGCGAGCGATCGACCGCGATGACGCGGCCCCGCGGCAATCGCTCGAGCAAGTCTTCGGTCAGGCGGCCGGTGCCGCAGCCGGCGTCGAGCACCGTTTCGTCGCCACGCAACGGCAACCGGGCCAGCACTCGCGTGCCCCACGCGACATGCGGATTCGAGACGCGATGATACGTGGCGGCGTCCCACTCTTTCGACGGGCTGGGCGGCTGAACCGACATGCGCTGCTCCCTGGTTCGAATCAAGGCCGGCTGACCGGATCGAGACCCGCGCCGGAAATCGACGGCGCTCCCGACGGCGGATCGGGCGTGGACGGCGCCCACTCCGGCGGCGCGTAAAACGGACGGTCGGCATCATAGACGAGCGACAACGGTCGAACCGCGGCGCCGCGATCGAGTTCGACCATCTCGGTCGGTTGCGTCGCGTCCACCGGCAGCGCCAGCAGCGCCTGGCTGTCGGGCGACCAGGTGAGATCGCCCGAGAGGTCGGATTGGAGCGTCAGCGCCCGCGTCGCGTCGCCACGGTCGATCACCAGGGTGTGGTCGCCCCGGGTGTAGGCGAAGGCGGCGCCGTCCGGGCTCCACTGCGGCATGCCGAGCGATTGTTCCCCCCGGTCGATGACGCGCAAATCGCCGGTGCGCGGATCGAGCAGGCGAATCGCCGTCGTCGGCGGTTCGTACCAGGCCTGGCCGAACAGGCTGTAGACGAGCATCTGGTCGGCGATCGGGTTCCAGGCGACGCTCCAGACGTCGCGCACCCGGCCGTCGGTCACGTTGGCGATCCCGGCGGCGCCGACTCGCGCGACCATCACGTCGCCTGACGCTTCCTGCGGCCGTTCGCCGGTGGCGCGATCCTTGGCGACGAACGCGAGCCGCGCGCCATCGGGCGACCAGGCGGGGTTGAACGCGAGCGAAAACCGATCGCCGCTGACGTCGACTTCGCGATCGAGCGCGAGATCGTAATACCGGACGGAAATCGGACCTTCATCCGTCACGGAGTCGTAGGCGGCGAAACTGGTGTAGGCGATGCGCTTGCCGTCCGGACTCCAGGCCGGCGGCGCGTGCGCCGAGATCCGCCCGACCAGGGTCCGGAAATCCGATCCGTCGACATTGACCAGGCAGAGCGAAATGTTGCCCGACGGATCGTCCGGATCGTAGGTGAGAAAGGCGATGCGGGAGCCGTCGGGACTCCAGGTCGGCCAGACGACGGGCGCGTGGTTGGTGATCAACTTGTCGTCGGCGCCGTCGAGGCCGGCCAGCCAGAGGCCGTGGTCGCGGCCGAGGACGAGCGGGCCATGCTGGCGTTGCATCGCCGCGAGTTGGCCAGCGGGGTCGCCCTTTGCGCCGGTCGCCACGAGCGAACGAAGCGTCGATTCGGCGGCGATCCAATCGTGCCGGCTTTGCGCCGCCGTCAGCGCATTGGCGAGGTCGCGGGCGTGCCCCGTGCGCGCATCGGCGAGGCGCGCCGCGGCGTCGTCGTACGACGGCAAGACGCGGGCGACCGGCAGCAGCAATTGCGACGCCCGCTGGAAGTCGCCGCCGTCGAGCGCGGCGAGGCCATCTTGCGCCGCTGTCCGAAATGGCGCCAGCGCGGCGGTCGCCGCGGCCCTGCGGTCGGGCGCGTCGCGCCACTCGCCCGCCTCCGTGAAGGCGGCGATCGCGTCCGGAAAGTCATGAATCGCGGCCGCGGCGGCGCCGCGCGCGTAGGCGGCGGCCAGCGCAGATTGGCGCGCCTGCCAGAGCATCAGGCCGGCTCCTGTGAGGACGATCACGGCGAGGATTGGCAGCGCATAGAGCGCCCGCAACAAGCCGTGGCGGCGCGTGGTCGTTGCCGGGACCTGCATTTCGAGTGGTTGCTGGCCAGCGGCGGTGGGCCGCATCGAGGCGCCGCAAGCGACGCAGATTCCGGCCCCAGGGACGTTGCGGGCGGCGCAGATGGTGCAAAACATCGCGAACTCCGGTCGAACCGACCCGCGTCGGCCGCTCGGGTATCGTACACCCCGAGGCGGCAGGGGGAGGTGAGCATGACGTCGGGAACGCGGTGGCGATCAGGCTGTTTGCCGGCCGGCGCGATCCTGGCCTCGCCGTTTCTGGCGTTGTACGCGGGGCTTGACGCCGGGCTCTTCGTGGCCGCGGCGGCGCTTGCGGTGGTGGCGTGGCTCGGGTTCGACGGATCGCGTGATCTGGACCCGGTCCGCCGCGGCCGATTGCGCGTCTTCGTGGCGGTCGATCTCCTTTTCGCGGCGATCTGCGTCGCCGTCATCGTGATCCGACACATTGCGTGAATGCCGTTGCGGGCGTTCCCTCACCCCCGGCCCCTCTCCCGCTGCGGCAGGAGAGGGGAGACGGCCGCTGCGGCGGATAGAGGTCGTACTCAGGTCGTGCTCCCCTCGCCCATCGCAATGGGAGAGGGGTCGGGGGTGAGGGCACTCCGGCGCCAAATGGCCGGAATGCGTAAACTTCACAGGTTGAAGGCCGTTCGACCCTTGTCATCAGGATGAACACCGCGTTGAGTCCGAATCGGCGCACGGCGTCTCGATCCCGTGCTTCACGTCCCGCCCGCGATGGCGCCGCGTCCGTTCCCGCCGCCGTCTTGTCGCCGCCGACGCCGGACGACGGCAAGGCGAGGACCCGCGACCGCGCTCGCCGCCGTTTCGCCGCCGTCGAAACCGAGCCGATCGCGCTCGATCCCCAGGTCGAAGCGGACATCGATCAATTCGCCGCGCTCTATCCCTTTCCGCTCGACGCGTTTCAGCGGCAGGCGATGCGCGCGTTTCTCGCCGGCGATTCGGTGCTCGTCGCGGCGCCGACCGGCACCGGCAAGACGGTCATCGCCGAATTCGGCATTTACGAAGCGTTCAAACGAACCGGGCGGGTGCTCTACACCACGCCGATCAAGGCGCTGTCGAATCAGAAATATCGCGATCTGCGCGCGATCTACGGCGATGAGGTCGGGTTGCTGACGGGCGACGTTTCGGAAAACCGCGACGCGCGCGTCGTGGTGATGACGACCGAAGTTCTCCGCAACATGCTTCTGCAGACGCCGTGGGATCTCGACCACGTCGATTGCGTCATTTTCGACGAAATCCACTATCTGGCCGATCCCGAGCGGGGAACGACCTGGGAAGAATCGATCATCCTCTGCCCGGATCACGTGCAGTTGATCTGCCTGTCGGCGACGGTCAACAACGCCGACGAAATCGCCGCCTGGATCGGCCGCACCCACCGGCCGATCCGCCTGATCACCCACGACGAGCGGGCGGTGCCGCTCGACCTGCACTATTTCGTCGATGGCAAATTGCATCTGGCGGTCGACCACACCGGCGCGCTGGTCAAGGATTTTCCGCACACCGGCGGCGAATTGCGACGGCAGGCGGCGCGCGGCTCGTTCGGCCGGCGGCCGGCCGAGCGGGCGACGCCGGAGATGGACGAGCCGCAACCGCGCGAAATCGTCGACGCGTTGGCGGCGAACGACATGCTGCCGGCGATCTATTTTCTGTTCAGCCGCAACGATTGCCAGCAATACGCCGAGCGGCTGGCGATGATGCGGCCGAATCTGGTCACGCCTCGTCAGGTCGATCTGATCGATCAAACCATCGACGCGATTCTGGCGGCGATGCGGCCGGAAGACCGCGAACTCGAGCAGGTGCGGACCATCGTCGCGCTGGCGCGCAAGGGGATCGGCTTTCATCACGCCGGCTTGCTGCCGATCCTGAAGCAACTGGTCGAGGTGCTGTTCGGGCGCGGGCTGATGGAAGTCGTCTTCGCGACCGACACGCTGGCGCTTGGCGTCAACATGCCGGCGCGGACGGTCGTCGTCGGCCGGATGAGCAAATGGGACGGGCGGCGGCGACGGGCATTGATTCCGAACGAATTTCAGCAGATGGCGGGGCGGGCCGGCCGGCGCGGCATGGACCGCTTCGGCCATGTCGTCGTGCCCTATTCGCCCTGGTTCACCTTTCGCGAAACGCTCGATATCGCGACCGGCGAATTGCATCCGGTCCGGTCGGCGTTCGCCATCCGCTACAACACCGTGCTCAACCTCTGGGACCCCCCGCACGGCGAACGCGTGCGGGCGATGCTCCAGCAAAGCCTGGCCCAGTTCCAGAGCGCCCAGCGGATTCGCGATCTCGAAGACGACATCATCGCGGTCGGCAAGGAGATCGAGGAGATTCCGCAAGGGTGCCTGATCGGCCTCGACGCCGGCGACGAATTGCTCGAGGAGTATCGCCGGATCAATCGCACCCTGACCGCCGCCCAGAGCAAGGAACGACGGCTGGAGCAAGACCAGGCGACAGCGATGCGGGCGCTGGAAGCCACGACGCCCTGGACGGAGCCGGGGCGGCAGGCGCTGCGTCGGGCCTTCCGCACGGCGCGGCCTGGGTTGCTGGCGCATGCGCGCGAACTCGGCTGGGGCATTTTCCTCGGGCGGGGCGCGCAAGGCGGCGTCGGGCGGTTCCTGTTCGGACACGAGATCGGGCTCCTGCCGGAATACCGGCGGATCGATCACCTCGCCGAAGCGACCGTCGAACTGCCGCCGGCGCTGATCGAGCCGCCCGACCTGGTCACGGACGCGCGCGAACTCGTGTCGCAGGCGGAGCTCGATGCCCTCTGGGCGCAGGTGGGATCGCTCGATTTGCCCGATCTCGAAGCCGTGGCCGACCGACACCGCGAGCGCGAGCGGGAGCGCGTCGCGCCTGAATTGGCGTCGCTGGCGATTTCGATCGCGGAGGCGAAAGGCCAAGTCGCCGACGTGGTGTCGGCGCGGCAAACGCATCCGTGCCACACCTGCCCGCGCCGGAAGGAACACCGCGACTATCTGGCCGACATCGACAAGCTGGACAAGGAACGGCGCGGCATCGAAGAAGTGCTCGGCCGCGAGATCGACGCCGAGGAAGAGCGGATTCGCGGCGTCATTCGCGGCATCCGGAACGTGCTCCACCGCTTCGGCTATCTGCACCGATCCTATCCGACCGCCAAGGCCGACATGCTGGCCGAAATCTTCGACAACGACGGGCTGATCCTCTGCGAACTGGTCGATCGGGGCACGCTCGAGTTGCTGCCGCCGGAAGACCTGGCCGAAGTCTTTTCGTGGTTTTCGTTCGACCGCGACTATCGGTACACCAACCGCTACGTCTTGCCGGAACGGCTCATTCTGGCTCGGCGACGACTGGAAGACGTCGAGCAGGCGGTGCTCGGCGAAGAGCGCGCCGAAGGATTGTTCATCTCGGAAGGGCACAACCCGAATTTCTACGGCGCGGCCCGCGCCTGGTGCCTCGGCGAATCGATGGCCGACATCGGCGCGGCGATCGAATTGTCCGAAGGCGACCTCGTGATGACCTTCAACAAGACGATCGACCTGATGCGGCAGGTGCGGGAAATGCTGGCCGACACCCAGCCGGAGCATCCGTTGCGGCGAACGCTGGCCGACGCGGAGCGCATGCTCCGCCGCGACATCGTCGAGCAATCGCTGATGATCGGCTTCGCGCCGGTAACGTTGCCCGACGTGCCGCCGGAAGCGCTGGCCGAAGAACCCGCGCCTCGGCGTCGCCGCCGCTCCGCCAAAGCGGAGCCGGCCTATGGCGGATCGCCAGACGGCGATGCCGATGGCGCGCCCAAACCACGGCGCAAGAGCCGTCAAACCGATGCCGGGGCAGCCGAGCCGGCGCCGGCCAAACGTTCGCGCGCCAAGC